>JAKSJZ010000026.1 GCA_024401995.1 Bacteroidales bacterium | reverse complement strand
CTCCTTCACTGACTCCGTCTTCACGCCCCACGCCGAATGAAACGTATCGGGGACAGGCCTCTCGGATATACTCCACCTGCTCGGGATATGCCTCCTGTACGCCGAAGATGTCGGGGTTGATTTTGTCGAGCATTGCGGCCGTGGCCGGCTTGCGGATGTCCCAGGCGTTATCGCCGTCCTCCATGCGCGAGTTGCGGACATTGTAGGACATCACCACAAGATCTTCATCTTTCTGTCCGCAGGACTGGACTGTGAACAGGGCTGCCGCAACAAGCAGCGCCGCCATCAATGTTGAAACGTGTTTCATATCCGATGATATTTTGTTAAGTAAATCAAGTAAAGTTATGCAAATTTTCATTATTTTGCAATGCATTGTGCCATTGAAACCATAATCAACCAAATCAATACATGAAAACAGAAGAAATAATGGTCGGGCTGGAAGCCCGGTATCCCGGAGAATCAGAGTATCATCAGGCTGTCCGCGAAGTGCTTGAATCGGTGGAGGAGACATATAACAGGCATCCTGAATTCGAGCGCAACCACATAATCGAGCGTATGGTGGAGCCGGACCGCATCTTCACCTTCCGCGTCACCTGGGTGGACGACCGCGGCGAGGTGCGGACG
Organism: Bacteroidales bacterium; assembly: GCA_024401995.1. Taxonomy (GTDB): domain Bacteria; phylum Bacteroidota; class Bacteroidia; order Bacteroidales; family UBA932; genus Cryptobacteroides. The sequence continues at coordinate 18,319 of JAKSJZ010000026.1, read as the reverse complement.
AACACCGGCTACCGTATTCAGTTCAACAGCGCAATAGGCCCCTACAAGGGCGGTATTCGTTTCCACAAGGCGGTCACCCCGTCGATGCTGAAGTTCCTCGGGTTCGAGCAGACGTTCAAGAACGCCCTTACAACCCTTCCTATGGGCGGGGCCAAAGGAGGCTCCGACTTTGATCCGGTCGGGAAGTCCGATGCGGAGATAATGCGTTTCTGCCAGGCGTTTATGCTTGAACTCTGGCAGTGCATAGGCCCGGACCAGGACATACCTGCGGGGGACGTGGGCTGCGGCGGAAGGGAGATAGGTTATATGTACGGTATGTACAAGAAACTTGCACGTCAATACAACACCGGAGTGCTTACGGGCAAGGGAAGCACCTGGGGAGGGTCCATCCTCCGTCCCGAAGCCACAGGTTTCGGAGCCCTGTATTTTACCCAGCACCTTCTGAAGAAGGCAGGAAGGGATATCAAGGGATGCAAAGTCTGCGTCTCGGGCTTCGGCAACGTGGCCTGGGGAGCCTGTACCAAGGCGGCTGAACTCGGGGCGAAGGTCATTGCCGTTTCCGGTCCTGACGGAGTCTGCTTCATCCCCGACGGAATAGATAAGGAAATGATAGACTATATGCTTGTGATGAGGTCGTCAAACCGGAACAAGGTGCAGGATATGGCCGACAAGTTCCCCGGGAAATGCAGGTTCACGGCCGGGAAGAAAGCCTGGAGCGTACCGTGCGATATCGCCCTGCCTTGCGCCTTCCAGAACGAACTTGCCGAAGAGGATGCCAGGGAGTTGAAGGCGAACGGTTGCTGGTGCTGCTGCGAGGTGTCCAATATGGGCTGCCAGCCCGCGGCCATCCGTTATTTCCAGAGCAACGGGATACTGTTCGCTCCAGGGAAGGCCGTCAACGCCGGCGGAGTTGCCACTTCGGGGCTTGAAATGACGCAGAACGCGACGCATATCAGCTGGAGTGCAAAAGAGGTTGACGAGAAACTCCATTACATAATGGAGAGCATCCACGAACAGTGCGTCAGGTTCGGCTCACGCGAGGACGGCACTGTCGACTATGTCAAGGGGGCAAACATAGCCGGATTTATGAAAGTGGCTCAAGCCATGCTGGAGCAAGGCTTGGTATAGCTCCTGTTCCGAATCCGGAGGCAATGCCGCGAGAATGCGGTTTTTGCTAAAGAATGAAAATTTTTTCAAATTTGTTGAAACACTTAATTTAACCAAATAATCCAACATTATGTACAAACGATTCCTTTGCATTCTGGCATCGGCTCTCCTGTCAATGGGGGGGGTGTATGCCCAGAATGTCGTTCACGGTACCGTCAAGGATGCCGGCGGAGCCCCGCTTCCCGGTGTCACGGTGCTGGTGTCCGGCACTTTGTCCGGCACTACCACTGACGCGGACGGCAACTATTCGCTGTCAGTGGCTCAGGGTGCGACTCTCGAGTACAGCTGTCTCGGGATGACCACCGTTACCTATGTATGCAAGGGCGCGGCCCGTCACGACGTCGTGATGGAGGAGGACGCCCTTTTCCTGGACGATGTGGTTGTCGTGGGGTACGGTACCCAGAAGAAGTCTTCGCTTACGGCGGCAGTCTCTGCCATCAAGGGAGATGAGATTCTGAAGGCGCCCGCCACCGACGTGACGCAGGTGCTCGCGGGACGTCTGCCCGGCATCTCGTCCATACAGGAGTCCGGTGAGCCCGGTCTGGACCAGGCCTCACTGCGTATCCGCGGTTCCATCTATGGAGTCAGCTACGTCGTGGACGGCTTCCCGGTCGACAACATCAGCGACCTCAATCCCGCCGACATAGAGAGCGTATCCGTGCTGAAGGACGGTGCGTCCGCGGCGGTTTACGGCCTACAGGCTGCCGGCGGCGTCATCATCATCACCACCAGAAAGGGAGAGAAAGGCCAGACCAAGCTTACCTACAACGGTTCGTTCGGCGCCTCGGTCAACGCGAACTTCCCCAAGTTCATGGACGGCCCGCAGTTCGCCTACTACTACAACGTGGCTGATATGATGGACCAGATGGCGAGGGGCCAGATAACTTCCGCCGGTCAGTACGTCCCCTATTTCTCCGAGTCGGAGATAGCGGCGATGACCAACGGCGACCCTTCGGACGGCTGGGACAACGTCAACTATATCGACAAGGTCTTCGGCACCGGCTTCACGCAGAAGCACAGCCTTACCATACAGGGAGGCAACGATGCCGCCAGGCACTTCACCTCCATAGGCTTCACCGGCCAGAACGGTAACATAGACAACTTCAACTACAAGCGCTATAACGTGCGCTCGAACGTCGAGGGCAAGTTCGCGGAGCATTTCGACTACAAGGTCGGGCTTGCCGGCATGCTGGGTATCCGCAATACTCCGGCTTTCCTTTCCGGAGGTTCCGATTCTGACGGCGGTACGGAGGTGGGATACTTCTCCGGCGCCCGCCCGTCCGTGCAGCTGCACCCGTGCCTGCCCGAGAGGTTCCACGACCAGTATGCCGGGGCTGGGCCGCCCAACCAGTCGTATCTTGCATGTCCGCTGGCCGCAATCTACGAGTCCGGGAGCAAATACACCCGCAGCGCCGACATCTCGCTGAACGCGACGGTGGCCTACCGCGCTCCGTTCCTGGAGGGGCTCACCCTCAAGCTTTCGGGGTCTTTCGACTATTCGACCTCATACAACAAGAACCTGAGCACTCCCTACACTCTGTCCGAAAAGTACAAGAGCGGCGGCGAGTGGCTTTGGAGGACGTCTTCCGACAACCCGCACGTGACTGACAACTCCATCAACCTCGGAGAGGGCACCGTATTCTCGCAACAGCTTGTCGGACAGGCAAGCATCGAATATCAGAAAAGCTTCGATAAGCACAATGTCGATGCTTTGGTGCTCGGTGAGGCCCGCGAGTACAAGGGCAACGGTCTTTCCGCCTATATCAAGAACCTCCCGTTCGCGTCACTTCCGGAACTTTCGAACGGAGTTCCTACCAACTCCCCTGTGGGCGGGTGGAGCAGCGCCTCGAGAAGCGCCGGCTTCGTGTTCCGTGCGAAGTATGACTATGACGAGAAGTATCTTGCCGAGTTCACCGGCCGCTACGACGGCTCCTACAAGTTCTCCGGTATGTCGAACAACCGCTGGGGATTCTTCCCTTCGGTATCGCTCGGATGGCGTCCGACCAAGGAGGACTTTATGAGCGGAGCGTCTTCCTGGCTCGACGACCTCAAGCTGCGCGGAAGCTTCGGGCTTCTGGGCAACGACAGCGTAAGCGAGTATATGTTCCTTAGTTCATACAGCCAGTACAACGCCAATGTGGCATACGGCCTGCTGAACGGGACCACCGCAATCAAGCCGGCTTATTACACTTCCGGCATTCCCAACACGGACCTGACCTGGGAGAAGACGCAGAGTTGGAACGTCGGTTTCGACGCCACCCTGTGGAAGGGGCTTCTCGGGGTCGAGTTCGACGTGTTCTACAACTATACCTATGATATATTGACGGTGCAGTCGTCGGGATTCCCTCCTTCGATGGGCGGCTATTATCCGACCTGGGTCAACAACGACGCCATAGACTCGCGGGGAGTTGACATTATGTTGAGCCATCACAGCAACTTCAATGTCGGAGGCAAGCCGCTCTATTTCGACGTGTCGGCGAGCCTCACCTGGTCGAAGACGCGCTGGCTCAGGCACAACGACGACCCCAATATCGTCAACCACCGCAAGATTGTCGGCACCGAATACGGCAGCATACTCTGCTGGCAGGCTGACGGCCTCTACCGCAGCGAGGAGGAGATTGACAACAGCGCCTGGTACAATACCAGACCGAATGTCGGAGACATCAAGTACGTGGACCTCAACGGCGACGGCAAGATAGACGAAGACGACAAGGGGTATTTCGGCCGCAGCAACCGCCCGAAGCTCACCTACGGACTCAACCTCAATCTTGCCTGGAACGGTATCGACCTGAACGCCCAGTTCACCGGAGGCGCGCTGTTCGATATGTCGATGACGGGTACATACTACAACGGGTATGACGACAACACAATCTGGACAAGGACTTTCAAGGAGGGAGGCAACTCTCCTCTCTACCTTGTCGAGAACGCGTACAGCGAGTTCAATCCGAACGGAACTTTCCCCCGTCTGACGCTGGGCGCTCCCGGCCACGGAGGGGACAACGGACTGAGTTCGACCTTCTGGATCCGTGACGGAGCCTATGTGCGTCTGAAGACGCTCCAACTCGGCTACACCTTCCCCGAGAGCGTAAGGAAGATAATCAAGGTAGGCGTACGTCTCTTCTTCGAGGGCCAGAACCTCTTCACCATCTCCGGACTTCCGGCCGGCATCGACCCGGAGTCGCCCGGAGTGAACAACGGTTACTATCCCCAGCAGCGCCTGTTGATGGGAGGTATAACACTTACACTTTAATCGGGAGGAGCAGAAATGAAAAAATATTTTGCAATAGTATTTGCGGCCCTTGCGCTGGTGTCCTGCAACAAGTATCTTGATATGACACCGAGGGACCGTGTCTCCGCAAAGACAATGTGGGAGAACACGCAGAATGCGGAGTACTCCGTCAACTACCTGTGGACGTATATCTGGGACCTGAACGCGGAGCCTACCGATATGGGCCTTACCGAGGCCCTCACAGACGAGTTGAAATACACTTCGTACAACTACAATAAACTGTGCCGCATCTCTTCCGAAGCCGCATACGGCGGGCAGGTGCTCTCCAACACCTACGTCGATTCGTATTTCGGGAAGTGGGGCCGGCTCTACACCGCAATCCGCCAGACAAACGAGGGATTGAACTATCTTCAGACCTACGGACAGATGAGTGCCGGAGACAAGACGCGCCTCAGGGGCGAACTTCGTTTCCTCAGGGGCTATCTGTATTTCGAGCTTGCAAAGAGGTACAAGGACGTCATCATCTATGACGAGGACCTTGCTTCCATCAGCAAGGACAAGGCAGTCAGCCCCGAGTCGCAGGTGTGGGATTTCGTCTATGCCGACCTGAGGTTTGCCGCCGATTCGCTCCCCGCGCAGGCTGCAGCCGGCGGACGCATCGACTGCGGTATGGCCTGGGGTATGATGTCCAGAGCGATGCTCTACGCGGAGCGTTACGACAAGGTCATAGAGGCCGCGCAGGCGGTTGCCACATTGGGTTATGCTCTTGAGGAGAACTATGCCGATTCTTATGGCAAGCCCCTCAAGGACGGCAACAAGGAGGCTATCCTGCAGTATACCTTCAGTTATGAGAACGGTATTACGCACGCCTTCAACTTCTACTATACTCCGGGCGGGGATTATGCCGTCATAGACGCCAAGGGCGGCGCTTACGGAGTGCCCACCCAGGAGATGGTGGAGAGTTATGAGCTTGCGGCCGGCGGATATCCGGACTGGAGCCCGTTGCACGACAGCCCCGTCACCTGTGAGGACGGACTGTTTTATGCCCTGCTTGAGCCCAGGTTCCACGCCACCATACTCTACAACGGCTCCGAATGGAAAGACCGTACAATCGAGGCTTACGTCGGCGGTACGGACGGTTGGGCCGAGTGGAAGACGGAGGTGGAGCCCAAGGGCAAGACCGTTACCGGTTATTTCCTGCGCAAGCTCGTGGATGAGAACTATAACGTGAAGCTCTCGGCCGGAAGCCAGCCGTTTACCTTCCTCCGCTATGGAGAGGTGCTCCTCAATGCGGCCGAAGCTCTGTACAAGACCGGCAATGAGGACGGGGCAAGGCAGATACTGAAAACAATCCGTGACCGAGTAGATCTCCCCGAGGTGACTGCTTCCGGAGCGGCCCTCTGGTCCGCGATACGTCACGAACGCAAGATAGAACTGGCCTACGAGGGCCTTCACTACTGGGATCTCCGCAGATGGGGGGATGCCGAGAAGGACTATCCGGAAGGGCTCTCGAACTACAGGCTCCACGGCCTGCGCATCGAGAACGTGTCTGAAGGCGTCTCGAAATACACTTACGTGGAGGTTGACGAGAACACGCGTTCGTTCCCCAAGAAGATGTACCGTTTCCCTATGCCCGAGAGCGAACTCAATTCGAATTCTATGGTAACACAATACCCTGAATGGAACTGATTATGAAAAAGATATATTTGATATTCCTTTGCGCTTTGGCGGCTGCCGGCTGCCATAAGCCCGAATTTATAGAACCCACGGCGGACAGGCAGGGGCTCACCAGCCTCACGGCCTATGTGGCTGACGGCGAATATGCGGACGACCAGCTTGCCAAGTTTGATATTCAGGATGAAGGGCAGACACGCTATGTCCTGGCCGTTCCCTGGTATTACCCCGAGTCTTCGGACGAGGAGACCACTCAATATATGACCAAGGTGAGGTTGAGGGCGGAACTTGCCCCCAACTGGACCATCAGCCCGAAGATAACGCTCGTTGACCTTACGAAGGAGAACGAGTTCACGCTGACCAACCCAAAGGGGGAGACACGCAGCATTGTGATTACCGGGCAGAGAGTGCGTTCTTCGGCGTGCGACATCGTCAATTTCAAGACCGTCTCGCCTATAGTGAACGGCATAATCGACAAGGAGCGCAAGGTCATCCTGCTCCCGACGACAAAGGATATGTCGGAAGTTGCGGCTGGCGTTACTCTGTCCCCGCACGCGACCATTTCCCCCGACCCTTCGCAGAAGTATGACTATACGGATACGGTGAAGTTCACAGTGACTGCGGATGACGGAGTTTCCAAGTCTGTTTATTCGGTCATAGCAGACATACCGGAGAAACTGCCGAAGGGAGTGAACTTCGGTTCGGTGCAGCTGCTGTTCAACATCAACACGACGTCTGTCGGCCTGAAGCCGTATGACCAGAACGCGATAATCTCGCTCGCATCAATCGAGGACAAGGTCATCGTCTGCGAGGCTCCGGCTGCGACTTCAATGAGCGTCGTCGATATCTATACCGGCGCCAAGGTGGGTTCCTATGCTCCCGAGGATGTTTCCTGCGGGGCCATCACGAATGATGATGCGGGCCATCTGATTATGGTGAATGAGGCTGCCGGCGGGGAAGAGGTGATAATCCTGAAGACCTCTACGCTTGACGGCGCAGTGGCTCCGGATACGGTGCATACCTTCACCAACGGGTGCGCCACTCCTGTCGGGCACAGGCTCAAGGTGATTGGAGACGTGACGGACAATGCCGTCATAACGCTCACTGCGGAGGGTGTCGCCGGCGTAACGGCTGCGTCAGAATTCGTCATGTCGGTAATTATGTCGGGAATACCCGTATTGGATACGGTGGTTAATCTTTCCCCGCTTGGGGCCAGCTGGGGCGCCGCTCCCGTGAATATCGCCACGGTTGTTCCGGCATCGCTGAATCCTATTGCAGATGGAATATTCTATGACCATTATGCTGACGGTGCATGTGTGTTGCACTATATCAAAGGGATTACGGACAAGAGTGCCGGGGCGTATGGTGATTGGAGCATGAATCCCAACTGCCTTGACACAAAGTCATTCAACGGTGCGAATTTCCTTGCCCTGTTCTCCGTGCCGCACTTCCCCGAATATGATATGGGCCCCAGACTTTATGTGTGGGATATCAGCGACCCGGATATAACCTCTCCGGAGCCGAAGGCCCCCGATTGCCAGAACGAGTGGATTGAGGGAAAGCAGTCGGGAGCAAGCGGCGTCGCTTCCGGTGACGTGGTAATGGCCCCTTCGACGGACGGCTACTACCTTAACGTCATCTATCTTGACCACAATTCGCAGGCTTTCGGAGTCTATACCGTTGATTGCATAAAGAGGTGATGAGGATGCTTCTGACAATGCTGGTTGCGGCCCTGTCCGTTACAGTGGCCGCAACCGGCTGCAATCCTCCGCAGTCGGCTCCGGACTGGCCCTGGGAGGAGCCCGACCCCGGGACTGGGGGCGGCGACTCCTCCGCGGTCAAGCCCCGTTATGTGTGGATTGACGCATCCGCCAACTTCTCCCGTTACGCCAACAGCAGGGAGAATATTGCGGATGATATGAAGCGCATTGCGAAGATGGGATTCACGGACGTCATCGTCGACGTGCGCCCTTCCGAGGGTACCGTGCTTTTCCATTCGGTCAAGGCTCCGGCGGCGACCTGGCTTGCCGCCTGGGTCGGGGGAAAGTACGGGAAGGTGGAGCGGACGGCCGACTTCGACTATATTCAGGCTTTCATAGATGCCGGGAAGAGTGCCGGGGTGCGCGTCAATGCCGCAATCAACACCTTTGTCTGCGGCTACCGCGGACTTTACGGAGTACCGGACAACGGACCGATATTCAGCGGAGACATTGACGCTTCCTGGGCCTGTATGGACTATAAGGACGGAAACGTCGTGAGTTCATATACTGCGAACGTCGGCGATGCCGTGTTTATGAACCCCGTCAATCAGGACGTGCGTGCGTATATGCTGGATCTTATAGGCGAGCTTGCCGCATATGACCTGAACGGGATAATTCTGGACCGCTGCCGCTTCGACGACACCAATCTGGGATGCGAGTTCTCCGACCTGACGCGTGGGGCTTTCGAGGCCTTCAGCGGCTCGGCGGTTGCTAACTGGCCCGCTGACGTGATTCCGGCGACGGATGCCGCCGGCTATATCAGCGGGACCCCGACGACGCTGCAGAAGAAATGGCTCTCCTTCCGGGCGAAGACCATCCACGACTTTGTGGAGGCCGCCGCCGGAAAGGTGCATTCGAAGAATCCGAAGATACGTTTCGGCTGCTATGTCGGAGCGTGGTATTCGACGTATTATCTGTCCGGCGTGAACTGGGCAAGCCCCAGGTACAATACGTCCCTGCACTATGACTGGGCCGGGAACGATTATGCCTCTTACGGCTATGCGGACCACTGCGACTTTATGATGCTGGGCTGTTATGCCGCCGCAAACAGCATAGAGGGCTCCGGCGAATGGACCATTCAGGGCTTCTGCAGGCAGGGGAAGACTCTCCTGTGCGGGGATACGGAGTTTGCCGGCGGCCCCGATATCGGGAACCCGGACGGATGGAACAGGGGAGGATGCGGGGACAGGATACCGAAGGTGGTGGAGGTGTGCCTGAACGAGGCCGACGGACTTTTCGTCTTCGACCTCTGCCATATAAGGGCGAACGACTACTGGTCGGCATTCGAGAAGGGCATTGGAGATTATTTGAAGAAATAGGATATAGACCGCTGCAATTTCATAAAGTTGATGTTCGCGGCAGCGCTTGCCGCTGTGGTCGCCTGCTCGTCGGGGAGCCGCGGTTATGACGTGATCGTGGCCGGAGGCGGGGCTTCCGGCGTCTGCGCCGGGATTCAATCCGCCCGCAGCGGGGCCCGCACCCTTATCTTGGAGGAAGGCCCCTGGCTCGGCGGTATGCTTACCTCGGCGGGAGTGAGCGCCATCGACGGCAACTACCGCCTGCGCAGCGGGTTGTTCGGGGAGTTCTGCGACTCGCTGGCTACCCGGTACGGAGGGTACGATGCGCTCAAGACCGGATGGGTGAGCAATATCCTGTTCGAGCCCCGCGTCGGCGCGGCGGTCCTGGCCGATATGGCGGCGGGGGAGGAGCGTCTCGACGTTCTTCACCGCACTGCCGTAAAGGCCGTGGAGAAGCGCCGCAAGGGCTGGCTTGTAAGGACATCTTCCGGCGAGTTCAGGTGCAGGATACTCGTTGACTGCACCGAACTTGGAGACGTGGCCCGGCTCTGCGGAGCCCGTTACCGCATAGGCAACGAAGAAGGTGTCGTGCAGGATATGACCTATGTCATCACCGTCCGTGATTATGGCGAGGGGGCTGACCGCACGATAGCGGAGCCCGACGGGTACAGGGTGTCAGATTATGCCGACTGCTGCCTCAATCCCCTGAACTCGAAGGATTTCGAGAAGGGGCAACCCAGGTGGAGTCCGGAGATGATGCTTTCTTATGGCCGCCTTCCCGGAGGGGACGTTATGCTCAACTGGCCCGTGGAGGCCAACGATTACTATGCCAACGTCATAGATGCCTCCCCGCAGGAGCGGGAGGAGGCATTGCGCGCTGCAAAGAACAGGGCTCTGGGCTACCTTTATTTCATTCAGACCGGTCTGGGGCTGAAGAACTGGGGTATAGCGGAGGGGGAGTATCCCACCGAAGACGGGCTTCCTCTGATACCGTACTACAGGGAGAGCCGGCGCATAGAGGGGGAGGCGCGCTTCACCTTTGAGGCGGCGGCCGATCCGTACGGCAGCGGCGCGCCGCTGTACCGCACCGGCATCGCGGTGGGCGACTATCCGGTCGATCACCATCATTATGCCAATCCGAAGTGGCGGACCCTGCGCAGGGAATGGCCTGCAATTCCATCCTTCACGGTCCCGGCCGGAACGATGATTCCGCTGGGTGTCGAGGACCTTATTGTGGCCGAGAAAAGCATATGCACGGACAGCATAGTGAACGGAGCAACCCGCCTGCAGCCCGTGGCAATGGGCCTTGGCCAGGCCGCCGGGGTTATGGCGGCAATGGCGGCGCTCGGGCGCTGCCGTGTGCGCGACTTGAGTGTGAGGAGGGTGCAGGCCGCCCTGCTCGACGCCGGAGCGCGCATCCAGCCTTATCTTGACCTTGAGCCTTCTGACTCCGGCTTCGCCTCTCTACAGAGGGTCGGATCCACCGGAGTGTTCAAGGCTGAAGGCCGTTTCGGCGACTGGCGCGGAGAGATGTGGTTGCTTGACGGACATCCGGGCAGGGCCGATTCGGTGCGGGCGCTCGACGACCCCGAGGCTTTCGCCTTGCAGGAAATTGACTGGCAGGGGCTTCCGAAATGAAATGTATTTTTGTAAATTTATAGCTTGAAACAAACGTTATGACCGACAGAAGAACTTTCCTGAAGACAATGGCCGCGGCGGCCGCTACGGCTGCGATGGCCCCCGTGGTGAACGGATGCAGGGCGAAGGTGCCCGATGACATAAAGGGCGACATTCTCTCTCCAGTCAGCGAAGACGGATCTCCGCTTATAGTGCCCAAGGGCGCGGGGCTCCGTATCACCGGTACTTTCCTGGACGAGATTTCACACGACATACCCCACCAGAACTGGGGCGTCGAAGAATGGGATGCCGACTTCGCGAATATGAAGGCCATAGGGATAGATACCGTGATAATGATCCGCAGCGGCTACCGCAAGTTCATAACCTGGCCGAGCAGGTATCTCCTCCGCAAGGGATGCTATATGCCTTCGATGGACCTGGTCGAACTTTTCCTCACCCTTGCCGACAAGTACGGGATGAAGTTCTACTTCGGCCTGTACGACAGCGGCCAGTACTGGGATACGGGTGATATGAGCTATGAACTTGAGGCCAACAAGTATGTCACCGAGGAGGTCTGGACGGCATACGGCCACCACAAGTCCTTCGGCGGCTGGTACATCTCCACCGAGATAAGCCGCAAGACGAGAGGCTGCATAGAGACCTTCCACGAGATGGGAAGGATGTGCAAGGCCCTGTCGGGCGGTCTTCCCACTTTCATCTCGCCCTGGATTGACGGCAAGAAGGCCGTGATGGGTATGGACATCAACCTGAAGCAGGGCATATCCGTCCGCCAGCACGAGGAGGAGTGGAACGAGATTTTCGACGGGATACACGACGTGGTTGACGCCTGCGCTTTCCAGGACGGACATATAGACTATGACGAGCTTGACGCCTTCTTTACCGTCAACAAGCGGCTTGCCGACAAGTACGGGATGCAGTGCTGGACCAACGCCGAGACCTTCGACCGCGATATGCCCATCCACTTCCTGCCCATCAAGTTCGACAAGTTGCGCATGAAACTGGAGGCCGCCGCGCGCTGCGGGTACGACAAGGCCATAACCTTCGAGTTCTCCCATTTCATGAGTCCGCAGAGCGCCTATCTGCAGGCGGGCCATCTGTATGACAGATACAAGGAATATTTTGGACTCAAGTGATATGAAAGACGCGTCATCCAACTGCGCCTATGTGCTTTTTCTCGCCTTCGTGGCGGCGCTGGGCGGCATATTGTTCGGCTATGACACGGCCGTCATCTCCGGCACCACCGCCGATGTGTCCCTGCAGTTCGGCCTCACCGATATGAGCAAGGGCTGGTATGTGGGCTGTGCGCTTGTCGGTTCGATAATCGGAGTTGCCTGCGCGGGTATGCTCAGTGACTTTCTGGGGCGCAAGAAGACGATACTGATTGCCGCCGTGCTCTTCAGCGTGTCGGCGATAGGGTGCTGCTTCTGCATCGGCTTCCGGGACCTCGTCGTTTACCGCATCGTCGGGGGTTTGGGTATCGGCATAGTCAGCATAGTGTCGCCGATGTACATTTCCGAGATTTCCCCCGCCAGGGTGCGCGGCACTATGGTAGGGCTTTATCAACTGGCCGTGACTATGGGCCTTCTGCTGGCCTATCTTGTCAACTACCTGATTCTCTCGAACGGTGAGGGGGCGCAGTTCTCCTCCCCTTTTCTGCAGCATTATTTCAGCGACCAGATGTGGCGCGGAATGCTTGGCAGCGAGAGCGTCGTCACCGTGCTTTTCCTGCTTATTGCCTTCTTTATCCCGGAGAGTCCGAGGTGGCTCATAGTGCGTGGACGCTATGACGAGGCAATGACCGTGTTCGGGCGCCTCAGGACGACGGTCGAGGGGGCTGCCGAGGAGTTCGACGCCACCAGGGCTTCCGTGTCGGGGGAGGTCAGGAGCGAGTGGAGGGCGCTGCTGGAGCCCGGTATCCGCAAGGCGGTGCTGCTGGGTTCGGCGATTGCGATTCTCGGACAGTTCATGGGCGTCAACGCCGTGCTCTACTATGGCCCCGACATCTTCGCTGATGCAGGCCTTGCGAGCAGGGATTCGTCCTTCTCGACCGTGCTGGTGGGCCTGGTGAATATGCTCACGACCGTGTTGGCGGTATTCATAATAGATAGGGTGGGGCGCAAGAAACTCATCTACTACGGGGTGAGCAGTATGATAGTTTGCCTTGTGCTGATAGGATGCTACTTCTTCTTCGGCCGGGCCATGGGCCTCAGTCCCGTTGTGCTCCTGGTGCTTTTCCTGCTCTATATCTTCAGCCAGGCCATAAGCATTTCCGCCGTTGTGTTCGTGCTTCTCTCGGAGATGTATCCCAACAGGGTTAGGGGCATAGCGATGAGTATAGCCGGCCTGTCCCTGTGGGTGGGCACCTACCTTATCGGTCAGTTCACACCCTGGTGTGTCTCCACCCTCACTCCCGGAGGTACGTTCCTCTTCTTTGCGGTGATGTGCCTGCCTTATATGTACATTATGTGGCGGAAGATTCCGGAGACCACGGGCAGGAGCCTCGAGGAGATTGAAAAGTTCTGGACGAAGGGATGAATAGGAGAGTCGGGGCTATAGATGCGCTGCGCGGACTCACCATCTTTCTGATGATTCTATGCGCCGCGATAGGGCACGGCAGCGGTCTCCCGGCGTGGATGTTCCACTGCCAGACTCCGCCCCCGGACTATGCCTTCCATCCCGAGGTGAGGGGCATCACCTGGGTGGATATGGTCTTCCCGATTTTCATCTTCTCTCTCGGCGCGGCCATCCCGTTCTGGCTCGGGCGCAGGCTGGAGAAGGGGGACAGCCTGCCTTCTGTCGCCGTTCAGGTGGTGAAGCGCTTCATTGTGCTGGTTTGTTTCAGTTTCACTCTTGGACACGGTTCCGCCATCGAAGCCACGTCCTGCCCGCAGATTATGTGCGGAGTCGTGCAGTTTGCGCTTTGGCTTTGCCTTTTTGCCGCCCTTGTTCGCACGCAGAGACACTGGCTGAATGCCGCGGGATGGGCTGCGGCGGTTGGAATATTCCTTTGGATGCATTTCTCATACGGTCTCGAGTTCGACTGGAAACACAATGACTGTATCATCACCCTGCTTGCCTGGGTGGTCCTGATGGGAGGTTTCGTCTGGCTTGCGACAAGGGATGATTTCAGGTGGAGGATGGCTGTTATCCTGGCGGTCGTCCTCGCAAAGTTCTTCGGGCTCGGATTTGTGCAGTATCTTGTGATAGCGCTGCCCGCCACTATGGTGGGCGACATATTGAAGGGAACGGATGCCGTGGGTGCGGCGCCCCGTGCCGAAGCCGGGCGCAGGCCGCAGCGCTTCGGCCTCACGGCCTTTGTCGCGCTGGCGGCCGTCGGGATACAGTTCTGGGGCCTCTATACCCGCCACGTCCCTGCCGACCTCGGCCTGACCCTTGCGCTTGCCGCCGCGTTCGCGCTCGCTTCGCGTGACGCGCTCTCACGGCCCGCGCGCTGCGGCGCGGCCTCGCAGACAGCCCTTATGGGCTTCGCTTTGCTGCTCGCCGGGATCTGCTTCGACTTCGTCGACGGTGGTATAGCGAAGGATCACTGCAACCTGTCATACCTCTTCGCCACCGGGGGCATGTCGGCCCTTCTGCTCTATTTCCTGCTCTGGGTCGAGAGCCGCGCGGGCCTGAGCCGTCTGCTTGTGCTGTCCGGCCGGAATCCTATGATCGCTTATACCATAGCCTGGTCGGTTATCTGCCCGATATTGTTCCTGACGGGTTTCCAGGGCTGGTTTGACGGGCTTTGCGCCGGGCCGCATCCCTGGCTCGGCCTTTTGAGGGGGCTCATCATAGCCTTTATAACCACAGGGGTTACCTGTGTGTTCACCAAACTCGAAATTTTCTGGAAAAGCTGATATGAAAAAGTGTTTTTTGCCGCTTTTTGCGGTTGCCCTTGTGTCTGCCGCTTCCTGTTCCGGACGTTCAGGAGCTCCGGCCTTCATCGACGGGAACGATTCCCGCGTAGTATATGACGGCAGGGTTCTTAAAAGCGACAGTACGGTATGTTTCGACTGGAGCGGGGTTTCTGCCCGTGGCAGGTTCTTCGGCACGCGCTTGAGCGTGGACTACACCGATACCAAGTCGGATTATTTCAACGTGTGGGTTGACCGCGAGCCCGGCGTCTGTGCCGACGGTGTGGTGATTGCCTCCGGCAGCGGCACCCTCGAACTCGCCTCCGGGCTTGCGGAAGGGGAGCACACCGTGGCTATCCAGAAACGTACCGAGGGAGAGCAGGGGATGATGACGGTGAGGGGCTTCTTCACGGACGGGCATTTTCTCAAGGCGGAGCGCCACTGCGGGCGTACCATCGAGTTCATAGGGGATTCGTACACCTGCGGCTTCGGTACGGAAGGCGGGAAGGACGAGCCGTTCAAGGCTTCCACGGAGAACTGCAACCTGGCCTATGCCGCCATAATAGGGCGCTTCTTCGATGCGCGGATTCAGACGGTATGCCATTCCGGCCGTGGCCTTGTGCGCAACTACGGCGGCGCTGACTGTCCCGTTATGACAAGACTTTACGGCCAGGTGTTCGACGAGTATGACACAGTGGCCTATGACGCCCACGCCGCCGGCTTCAAACCGGACATCGTGGTCGTTTATCTAGGAACGAACGACTTTTCGTGCGGCGAACGTCCGTCACTCGACGAGTGGTGCGTCGGCTTCGCCGGTCTGCTTGCCTCGATACGCGCAAATTACGGGCCCGGAGTGCCCGTGCTCTGCGTATCTTCGCGCGCCTACCGGCTCCTCGCCGATTATGTGGAGGAGGGGGTGAAGCGTTGCGCCGACCCGGATGTCAGCTGGACTTCCGTTGAGCGCGACGTCCACAATGACGGGTCCGACCTTGGCGCAGTCGGACACCCCAATTATGAAGGACACCGGAAGGTAGCCTGCCAGATGATTCCCTACATATCCACCCTCACCGGTTGGGAAATGCCTTTGAAGGCGGTGGAGTAGGGGTTATTCGTCAGCTGTGACCGTCCGCTCCGCGTAGTCGTAGGCGAACAGGGTCTTGCTCCTCATCTTCGGGCCGCGGGTGCTGCCGATGCGCTGGATGACAAGCAGTTTTTTGGACGGATTGACCGTCACCAGGTTGAATGCGTCCTGATTGACCGTCCCCTCGGTGCGGTCTTCGTGTATGTAGACGTCCTTCTCCCCGGCTTTTTCGACAAGAATCTGGAGCTGGCGCGAGTGCCCCCGCACAAAGCCTATGTAGTCTTCGTGCTCGTGGCCGCTGAGCCAGCATACGAACACTCCTCCCGCATCCATAAAGCGGTCGAGGGTGGTGAAGATGCGCTCCGGGCTGCATTCTATCTGGGGCCTGTCGGGGTCGGCGCACGCTGCGATGCCGGGACCGGACGAGAAGCCGGTGTCGAGGCTCTCCAGACCTGTCTGGGAGAAGTAGTGCTGCGCTCCAACGACGGCGTATCCCTTCCGGGCGGCGTCCTTCAGCGCCGAGTCGAACCAAAGGTCCTGGGCGTCATCGTAGTGGATGCAGTCGAGGGCTATCAGCCTTACTTTCGACTGCGGGTAGTCCTTGTAGAAGTAGCATCCGCAGTATCGGTCCGACGTTCTGTCGGTGACTCCTTCCGGCTGCACGACGCCCCAGCCGCCGACGAACGGGGCTATGAATATCCCGTATGCCTCTTCGGCGGTGGCATCGTAGGGGATGTCGGTCTCTGCCCAGGTCCTGTGGCCTTTCCAGCAGTCGTGGTTGCCGATGACGTTGATGATGCCGCCGGCGCCCCTGACTTTGGTCCAGGGATTCGCGTCGTCCATATAACTGCTCACCGCATCTCCGGTATGAATGGCGTCGTCAATGTATTCGGAATAGGCGTTGCGGAAGGCGACAATCCTTTCAAGGTTCTCGCAACTGCCGTGAAGGTCGGAGAAATGAAGGAGAGTAAGCGGCTTCTCCGCAGCCGGTTTGTCCCAGCTTCCTCCTTCGGATCGCGCGGCCAGCAGCGGGGGCAGCACTTCCCGCTCCGGGTGCAGCGCCACGATATCCGTCCCGCCCCCGATTCTCAGGACGGTCGCAAGGGTCAATATCGCAAGTGTGTTCATAATTCGTAAAGTTACGCTTAATTTTTCGTTGTTCAAACCCAAAAAAGACTATCTTTGAAGAGCGTTTGCGATATTTGCATTATGAAAAGACATGAAAAGTCCCTGCTGACTGCGGCCCTCGCGCTGCTTCTCAGCCTTTCTGCGGGAGCCTCCGACAATACCCTGAGGCTCGACTATATTTTCACCGGCGGGTGCTCGGATACGGGCATAGCCCTCTCGCGTATGAGCGTTACGCCCGGCTGGTATGGGCGGCGTGTCAATATGGACCGTGTCCCGGTTGCCGGCAACGGAGATATCAGGGTGGTGGAGGACGGCAGCGGCCGTATCCTTTATGCCAATTCGTTCTCGACGCTTTTTCAGGAGTGGCTTACCAGCGATGAATCCAAAAGGATGGTGAAGGCCTTCGAGAACACTTTTCTGGTGCCTCTTCCGGACTCGGCCGCTACCGTTACGCTGCGGCTTTTCGACGCGCGCCGAAAAGTGATTGCCGAATACTCCCACAGGGTCGATCCCGCGGATATATTGATTGCCCGCAGGGGAGTTTCGGGAGTCGGACGCCGCTATATCCACAGGGGAGGCGACCCGAAGGATTGCATTGACGTCGCGATACTTGCAGAAGGGTATGCCGCCGGAGAGTTGGACTCTTTCTATGCCTCCGCCGCGACTTCCGTCGGGTCAATCTTCTCGCACGAGCCCTTCGGCTCCAACAGGGAACGGTTCAATTTCCTGGCGGTAGGTGCGGAGTCGGCGGACAGCGGCGTGAGCGTCCCCCGGGATGGCAAATGGTGCCAGACGGCTGTCGGTTCCAATTTCGATACGTTCTATATCGAGCGATACCTTACCACAGACCACATCTTCGATATGCACGACATACTGGAGGGCCTTCCCTATGAACACATCATCATACTGGCGAACACTCCCGTCTATGGCGGCGGAGGCATCTACAACTCCTATACGCTCACCACGGCCGAGCACGGGAAGTTCCAGCCGGTCGTAGTGCACGAATTCGGCCATTCCTTCGGTGCGCTGGCGGACGAGTATGATACCGACAGTTATGACGATCCCTATTATTTCCCCGACGTCGAACCCTGGGAGGAGAACGTCACGACCAGGGTTGACCTGAAATCGAAGTGGCAGGATATGATTGACGCGGGTGTGCCGGGCGTGGGGCTGTACGAGGGGGCAGGATACCAGGCGAAAGGCGTCTGGCGTCCGGGAGCGGACTGCCGTATGCGTACCAATACAGCCACGGAGTTCTGCCCCGTATGCAGACGCGCCCTGGGTCGGATGATAGATTTCAATCTTGTGGAGCAGCCGGGTGAGCCCGTCTTTTGAAGGTGAAGACAATCAAATCGGAGCCCATAAATTTGCAAGAGTGCGCGGAAATTGCAATTTTTGCAGGAATGCTGACCGCGGTGCGGGCATAAAAAAAGAGCAGGATAAGGGAGTCGAACCCTCCTCCTTGGCTTGGGAAGCCAATGCACTAC
>JAKSJZ010000025.1 GCA_024401995.1 Bacteroidales bacterium | reverse complement strand
GGTATTTTGCAAGAAGATTTTCAAGCTTGACATACTCCTGGATTTTAAGACGTTCGTTTATTGAATGGAAAGCCTGGCAGACCACTCACTAACAGATAATTTTTCACAGTTAACGTAAACGAAACTGTGAATAAAACAGATCACCAACTGGAACACAGCGGCATATCTATTCCCGCCCGGGGGGGGCGAAAAAATGACCCGGGGACGAAAGCCTCCGGGTCATTTTCAAAAAGGGTGAGGTGGATTAGTTGAACATATACCTCAGACCGATGGATGCGTACCAGCACTGACCGATGGCAGGATTAGGAACGAAGGTCTGGGTTGTACCGTCAACGCCCCTACGGGTCGAGAAGGTAGCATAACCCTCAGCGTCAACTCCTTCGTACTTCAGGATACGGGGATCGCCTGTGCCATTACCGTCAACGCATACTGGATTCATATACTTCGCAACACCCCAGTTGGAGTTGAAGAGGTTGAGAAGGTTCTTGATATCCACGCAAAGCTGGAGGATATGGGTGTTCTTCTCGGCAACGTGGAGCTTGAAGTCGTGCTTGTAGCTGAAGTCGAGCCTGTGAACCCAAGGGGAATAAACGCTGTAGGCCTCGGCATACTCTCCCTGATGCTTGCTCAGGTAAGGGTTGTTGTGAACATAGGCCATAAAGCGGTCGCGGTCATCCTGGCTGACGAACCTGAACTGGCCCTCGGCAACATCCTTGTCCGTAGGGATGTAAATCGGGTCGTTGTTCTTGTCGCCGTCTCCGTTCATATCTCCATCCATCAGATACGTGTAGTTGTATCCTCCCCTCCAGGTCTCATAGATGAGGCTGTAGTGGTTGCCGCTCTTGTCGTGGTGAGTCGCGGCGAGAACGAGGCGGTCAGGAGTAACGTACTGCGAGTTGTGGAGCTGAATGAGGTTAGGGCCATCGACAGAGGCAATCCCTTGGAATGCGGAACCGGCATTAGACCCGGGCATACCGGTAATCTCCTTGGAAGCGGTATGGGTATAAGCCAACATAAGGTCAAGTCCCTGAACCGGGCTCATATTGAAAGTAAGGTTGGCAGACCAACCATAACCTTTGCTTGTATTCTCAAGAACATAGGCTACCGGAAGTCCCTGTCTATAGTTAGCCGGATAAAGAATTCTGTTGTCAACCCCATTGAGCCTTGCAAACCCCTCCTCTGAAGGAATGCTCCAGTCCCTCAGGCATACGCCGTTGATGGTCTTGTTGAAGATACCCTCAGCCGTTACGGAGAACGGGAAAGAAGTCGGGAACACGTAGTCAACAGCGAAAGAAGTCTTCCATACCTGAGGCATCTTGAACTTGGGATCAACGCCATTTATCGTGCCCTGAAGCGCCCCTTTCTCTGTAGGCTGACCGCACTCATTTATGAGGTAATCCCTAAGAGCGGCAATTGTAGGCTTCCCGGTTGTTTCATCAACTATAAGTCCGCCAACAAACTTACTCAAGTCAAGGTTCGAACTTCCTGAAACTTGATATTGTACCATTCCGCTGTTAGTAGGCATATTGGTGAGGAACACAAGAGGGAGACGGCCGCTGAAAAGACCGGTACCTCCGCGGAGTTTCAAGGTCTTGTCGCCATATACGTCATATACGAAGCCGATACGGGGAGAAACCGTAACATTGGCATTGGGCCACTTGCCGGTATCAATATTGCGGCCATAGTAATCTATCTCGGCAATAGCCGGGTTGGTCATAAGGTCCTTGTTGTCGAAGAAGAGTCCGTCGAGACGCAGGCCGTAGGTAAGCTTGAACTTATCGGTAGCGCTCCACTCGTCCTGGGCATAGATACCGGCCTTGTGGAACTGTACGCGGGCTACAGGAGCCAATTCTCCATCATATCCGTAAGTAAGACAAACGGACTGGGGGGCCGCCCCGTTGAGGAAGTCATCAAGCGAATTGTACCTGTAGTAGCCGGTACCGTTCCTCATATAAGCATTGTCCGCCATCTGGTACTCGTAGGAGGCACCTGCGGTAATTTTATGGCTTCCGGCATAGATGGTGATATCGTCCTTGGCGTTGATGACATTGTTATGAACACCATTGTTCCAGGTGAAAAGCTCATAGCCGAGGGCCATATAGTTGTCTCCATCCTGCAGAATATCTATGAACGGGAATTCATCGGAAGTGGAACCGCGGACATCATCGAGTTTGGAGAAAGTCGCGAGGAACTGGTTGGACACCTTGTCGCTGATACGGCTGTTCAAATCGAGAGATACGGAATGAACCAGATTGTCCTGGGAATACATCGAATTGGCGAAAGACATCGAGTTGGCTGAAGTACGCTCGCTTCTCATTTTGCCACCGATACCATCCGAAGACTTTCCGTTAGTAGGGTTCCAGGCCTTGTTAAAGGTATAGTTGTAGCGAACTGCCAGATGGTTGGCATCGTTGATGTTCCAGTCAATCCTCGCGAGAATCTTCATATTACTCTCTTCGCCGGGGAAATCAGTCCAGGAACCGGTATCGTAGCCCTACCTTTCCTTGACAAAGTTGGAAACCCTTTCGAGGTCAGCAAGAGTAGTGCGGGAGATATAGTTATTGGCATCCGCCACACCATCCTCGGAGCCTCTCCAGCGGTTCACAACCGTAGTACTCTTGGAATACTCGAAGTTGGCGAAGAAGAAGAGCTTGTTCTTCACGATAGGGCCGCCGATAGACGCACCATAGGTGGTATTGTTGTCCTTGTCGCGGGCGCCTGAAATCTGCTGGCCCGCTATAGCATCGCCGCGCATATTCTCGTTGCGGTGATATGCGTAGGCGCTTGCCTTAAAGGTATTGGTACCCGACTTGGTAATCGCGTTGACTCCGCCGCCGATGAAGTTGGTCTGGCGCACGTCAAAGGGCGAAACGACAACCTGTACCTCCTCGATAGCGTCGAGAGAGATAGGGGAGCCGCCTCCAGGAAGATTGGAGCTCAGACCGAAGTTGTTGTTGAAGTCGGCTCCGTCAACGGTGAAGTTGGCGGTACGGCCGTCGGCACCCGCAAAGCTCATACCGTTGCCTCCATAGGGGGAAAGCCTCGTGACGTCGGTGATGTTCCTGCTGACGGTGGGCAGCGAAGTAATCTGGGCGCTGCTGATGTTGGTCGCGGCGCCGGTCTTCTCGGCAGAGAACTTCGACGCAGCGTCGGCTACGACAACGGCCTCGGAGAGAGCCTCCGAATCGTCGGACAGCTTGCTGTCGAGCGAAAGGGCCTCGGCGAGCTGGAGGGTGAGGTTGGTGTACTTCGCGGTGGCGAAGCCAAGGCAGGAAACCTCAACCGAGTAGGGACCGCCGGGACGCATACCGTTGATATAGTAGCGACCTTCAGCGTTGGTCACAGAATAATACTGTGTACCAGAGGGATCGTGGACGGCAAGAACAACAGCGCCGGGGACAGGGGCCCCGGCCTGGTCAACAATCTTGCCGTTCATTGAGGACGTTGTCACCTGCGCGTAGGCAGGGGCAACTAAAAGCATCGCCGCAAAAGCGGACAGAAGAGCTTTGATTGTTTTTTTCATAAAAGAAAAATAAATTAGGATTTGAAAACGTGCGCAAAGATAGCCATACCTTTCCACAAAAACCAATCAAGTTGAAAAAAGTTTTCAACAATAATTGTTAATTTTGCAGTATGAATTATTTGTTTTCTTCAGAGTCGGTGTCCGAGGGGCATCCCGACAAGGTCGCCGACCAGATTTCCGACGCGATACTGGACGAATTCCTGAAGCAGGATCCGGAGGCCAGGGTGGCGTGCGAGACGTTCTGCACGTCGGGGCTCGTGATAGTGGGCGGCGAGGTGAGTTCGGACCACGCCTATGTCGATATAGACGGTACGGTGAGGAAAGTCATCGCCAGGATAGGCTACACCAGGGCGGAGTACGGCTTCGACGCCGGCTCCTGCGGAGTAATCTCCACAATCCACGAACAGAGCGAGGATATCCTGCGCGGAGTTGACCGCGGGCCGGACGGGGAGCAGGGCGCCGGCGACCAGGGAATGATGTTCGGCTATGCCTGCCGCGACACGGAAGACTATATGCCCCTGGCGCTTTACCTGTCGCACACGCTGCTGAAGACCCTGGCGGAGATACGCCGCGAGAAGGAAAGCCCGATGCCTTACCTCAGGCCCGACGCGAAGGCCCAGTTCACCGTGGAGTTCTCCGGCAAGCACCGTCCTCTCCGCATCCATACAATAGTCCTCAGCACCCAGCACGACGAGTTCGACACGGACGCGAAGATGCACGAAAGAATCGAGAGCGACGTGCGCAACATACTTATACCCCGTATGCTTGAGAAGCTGCCCCGGGAGACGGCGGACCTGTTCGACGGCAGGTTCATCCTGCACGTCAACCCCACCGGGAAGTTCGTCATCGGCGGCCCTGCGGGAGACACGGGCCTGACCGGACGCAAGATAATAGTGGACACGTACGGAGGCAGGGGCGCGCACGGAGGCGGCGCGTTCTCCGGCAAGGATCCCTCCAAGGTTGACCGCAGCGCCGCCTACGCCGCGCGCCACATAGCCAAGAACCTCGTGGCGGCCGGCATTGCCGACGAGTGTCTGGTACAGCTCGCATACGCCATAGGGGTGGCGGAGCCCGTCAGCGTCTTTGTGGACACCTACGGCACGGCTCACGTCAAGACTCCCACCGTCCACGTCTGCGACGAGAACGGCTGCCGGATAATTTCCGACGAGAAGGGAGAGGCGACGGACGCCTTCATAGCCTCGAAAGTGAAGGAACTGTTCGACCTCAAGCCTTCCGCGATAGTGGAGCGTTTCGGGCTCAAGGCTCCGATTTACGAACCCACCGCCGCCTACGGCCATATGGGGCGCAAGCCCTACGTCAAGGACGGCCTGCAGTTCTTCGGCTGGGAGAAGCTCGATATGGTTGACAGCATAAGGAAAGCTTTCGACCTGGACTGATATGCCAAAAGCGAAGAGCAGCATAAAAATCAACAACAAGCGCGCGACGTACGACTACGAACTCCTCGAGCAGTACGACGCGGGGATAGTTCTGGCCGGGACCGAAATCAAGTCGATACGGGCCGGGAAAGCCTCGTTGCAGGACGCATACTGCTACTTCTCGCTGTCCGGCGAACTGTTCCTGCGCGGAATGAACGTCGCGCCCTACTTCTGGGCATCCTGGGGAGGTCACGACCCCCTGCGGGACCGCAAGCTCCTGCTTACCAAAAGGGAGCTCCGGCATCTGAGGCAGGCGGTAAAGACCAAAGGGCTCACGATAGTCGCCACCTCGGCATTCATCTCCGAAGGCGGGTACGCCAAGGTCCACATAGCCCTTGCGAAGGGCAAGAAAGAATATGGCAAGCGGGAGTCCATAAAGGAGAAGGACATCCGCAGGGAAATGGAGCGCGGATGATGGGAAGAGGTCCTGCATACCCCGCCGTCCTGCCCTCCCCGGAGACACCCGATATCGGGACGCTGGCCCACGCGGTTCTCGACGGCCGGGTGCGGCTCGTGTGCGTCCTCGGCCCGACGGCTTCCGGCAAGACAAGATTCGCGGTAACGCTGGCAAAGAGGCTCTCCCCTCTCATCGCGGAGAAATTCTGCGGCGCGGAGATAATCTCGGCGGACTCGCGCCAGGTGTTCCGCGGGATGGACATAGGGACAGGCAAGGACCTCGACGAATATGACGGCATCCCCTACCACCTGATAGACATCCTTCCCGCCGGCGCCGACTTCAGCGTATATGAGTTCAAGAAGCGCTTCGAGGAAGCGGAAGCCCTTGTCGCCGGACGCGGCGCTTTCCCCATCCTGTGCGGTGGTACGGGCCTGTATATAAACTCCGTGGCCGCGGGCTACCGCTTCGGCGAAGCTCGCCCTCTCAGCAGCCCCAGGGCTGAGGCCGGAGATGGCATCCACTTCTTCGGCACCCTCGTCGACAGGGAGGAACGCAACCGGAGGATTGACAGGAGGCTCGACGAACGGCTGGCCGGAGGGCTGGTCGAAGAGGTGCGCCGTCTGCTCGACGAAGGCGTCGGAG
This sequence comes from Bacteroidales bacterium, assembly GCA_024401995.1. GTDB lineage: Bacteria > Bacteroidota > Bacteroidia > Bacteroidales > UBA932 > Cryptobacteroides. Next base: position 13,077 of record JAKSJZ010000025.1, on the reverse strand, counting down.
CGGCGAAGCTCATCTCATACGGCCTCGAATACAAGTACGTGACCCGCTACGTCCTCGGAGAAATCGACTTCGGGACAATGCGCGAGCAGCTCTCCACCGCCATCCACCGGTTCGCCAAGCGCCAGATGACCTGGTTCAGGGGAATGGAACGCTCCGGGATAAGAATACACTGGGTGCTGCCGGACAGCATCGTCAACAGATAAGAATTATGGCAATAAAAGCTTTTGACATCCACAAATCCTTCGGGGACCTCGAAGTCCTGAAAGGCATCTGCCTCGAAACGGGCGACGGCGAGACGGTAGCGGTTACCGGAGCGTCCGGAGCCGGCAAATCCACCTTGCTCCAGATACTCGGAGGGCTGGCAAGACCGGACTCCGGGACGGTGGAGGTGGACGGGATGAAAATCGACTCGGGCTTGTCCGATAACGCCCTGGCGGAGTTCAGGCTCCACCATATAGGCTTCGTCTTCCAGGCCCACAGACTCCTGCCGGAGTTCACCGCCCTCGAGAACGTGATGATTCCGCTGATGCTGGACGGAAAGACACGCCGCGAAGCGGCCGCAAGGGCTGGAGAACTGCTCGCCCTTATGGGACTCGGCGACAGGGCCGGGCACAAGCCCTCGGAGATGTCCGGCGGAGAATGTCAGAGGGTGGCGATAGCCAGGGCGGCGGCCAACAACCCCTCCATCATCCTCGCGGACGAGCCCACGGGCAACCTTGACAGCGCGACCAAGAAGAACGTCCAGAATTTCCTCTTCAGCCTGCGCGACTCGCTCGGGGTCTCGATTATCATAGTCACCCACGACCCGGAGCTTGCCGCAGCCTGCGACCGCACACTCGACATAAAAGACGGACTTATATTATGACACCTGACCAGAGAGCCGCAGCCGCGGCACAATACTTCAACGAAGGGTACAACTGCAGCCAGTCCGTGGCCCTTGCATTCGCGGACGTGCTTGAAGAGAAAACCGGCCTTGACAGGAAAGCCGCCGCGGACCTGGCAAGCGCCTTCGGCGGAGGATTCGGGCGGCAGAGAGAAGTGTGCGGAAGCGTCAGCGGAATGACGCTCGCGGCCGGGGCCGTCCTTCCGTCCGACCCCTCGGACCAGAACAGCCGCACGGCCTGCTATGCCTTCGAGCAAAAGCTGTGCGCACGATTCAGGGAGGAACACGGCAGCATCATCTGCCGCGAGCTGCTAGGCCTTCGCGCCGGACAGAAAGAAACCCCGGAGCCCTCTGCAAGAACTCCGGAGTTCTATCACGCAAGGCCCTGTCAGGCCCTCGTCGCCTCGGCGGCTAGAATCCTTGCCGAGGAACTGGAGCGAATCTGACCTTGAACGTCTCCACGGCGTTGTGGCCGAGATGAACGGTGATACTGTTGCCGTTCACGGCCGTTGCCGGCTCAATATCCTCCTCGACCAGATTGCATCTGCGTACTGACACGGCGTCGAAAGGCAGAGTCACCGTCACGTCCTTGTCAACACCCTCCATCTCGCAGAGCCTCAATACCATACAGTCTTCGTTGTCCGCCTTCTTAACGGTGCTGACCGCCACCAGAGGGTCGGACACCCTCATCAGGCCGGCCACCGGCTCCATCGCTCCCCCGTCCGAAGTCTTGGCACACACATACAGGGGATGGCTCTCCCCGAGTGCGAAGCCGTAACCGTTGCGCCAACCCTCCGCGTGAGTGGTGACGGCGAAATGGTACTGATGGGTACCGGTCTGGTGGTACCAGTTGCCTTCGCCGTGGCAGCTCCTGTGGCTTGACAGAAGTATCCCCTGCACAACCGGATAGTCGGCGACCTCGCGCCTGGGGTCTATCCAGTCGCACACCGATACGCCGGAAGCCATAGTGAACCCGAAGCCGTTGCCGCTTGCCGAGATGAAGTCGAGCACCTCCCGGGGATGCGAGTCCGCCGGATGGTTCTCATAGGAGCCTTCCCAGCCCCAGCCCATAGGGGGTTCGCGAAGTTCGTCCCTGCCGACGCGCGAAACGGCCATCGGCACGGCATAATCTATGTCGGCGGCCTTCAACTTCATCTTCAGGGGGAACATTATCCTGTACTGGAGGTTGTGCTCCCCGTCGAAATCCCGGAGCGTAACGTCGAAGTCAATCTTTTTTATCCCGTCATATACGGTGATGCTCTGGATTACGGTTGCGTGTGCAGTCCTGACCTCATTGCAATACGTCGTGAAAAGGGGTCCGGACTCGACCACCCTCCAGTTCGCGGGGTAGTCGCTGAGCATCACCTCCGTGTCGCGCAACGTAGGCCTTATCTTGATGAACTCCCCGGCCCCGTGGCCGTCGTAGCCCACCTGCATTATGTCGCCGAAGGCGTATTTCTCCCCTTCCATCACATCCCTGCCCAACTCCTTGTCATAGAGGCTCACAATGCCCCCGTCGCCAAGTCTTATGTCATAGAAACGGTTGGAGTGGAAGTTGGCGCCCCGCAGGGACGTGCTCGCGGGGGTCTTGCCCCCCTTTGCGCGCAGGGTATAACGGGCATACCCCATCGAAGGCACCGAAGCCTTGAACCGCACGGATGACCCGTTCGCCTGACAGGGCACAACCGCGCCGGAAGCATCCCTTATCTGGGGATGCGCGCCGGTGCAGGGCACATCGACATAGGACTCCCTGTCCGAAGGGAGGTCGTTGAAGAGGACAAGGTCGCCCTTCGACCCCTTCACGTCGGAAGCGATGCGCTCAACGGCCTCTGCGACCTTCCGCTCACCTATCCTGCGGCCGACCGCGAGCGAATCGCCGAAAATGCGGTCGGTTATCTCCCCGTTCTTGCCTCCGATACCGTGATCCTGATAGAGCGTTGCAAGCCAGGCCCTGTCAAGGGCCGCCCGCGGGTAATCGTACCCCCGCAGCCAGTTGTACGCGCCGAAGAACTCCGCGGCGGGCAGCACCACCGACGAGCGCCGCTTGTCAACCGACTGCTCATAGTGCGCCGGGCCGTGGATATAAAGCCAGAGGTTGGGCCTCTCGCCGTATATGCTGTCCCTCCGCACCCCGGGGCCGTCCATAACGGACATAAAGGTCTCGGCGTTGGAGTACTTGAGACGGGGCAGCGGAACCTCGGACTTGGAGGCGATGTCGTTCCACTGCGCGATTATTCCGGAAAAAGACTGCGGCTTGGATGCGTCGCAGCTTATGAGGACCGAATATACCGGAGGCATATTGTGGGCCAGATAATAGTCATTCCAAAGCCCCACGCGCGCGTGAACCTTGCGGAAGGCGCTGACCGTTCCCTCGCTGAAGAAGTTCCAGACCGAAGCCTCCCAGCCGTAATGGCCCTGGGTATATACCGGTATGGAGGTGCCGTCCGGACTGTACCAGTCGTAATGGCCCTCGCCGTGGCGGCTTATGTAAAGATACTTTATGCCGCTCTTCGCCAGAATCTGCGGAATCTGGAGAGCCCTGCCCGGCACGTCCATATTGGTGGCCGTGAAGTCGTCGCATCCGGGAAGATTCTCCTTTATCCACTTGCGCCCGAAATAAGCCTGACGCACAAGCTGCTCGCCGGAGGAATATCCCTCATATGGCTGGTTGAAAGTGGCTCCCCAGAAGAACCTGCCTTCGCGGTATCTGCGGATGACCTCCTCCTTCCTCTCCGGATGGTCCTCCAGAAGTTCCATCAGGTTGAGGGTCTGCTCCATCTCGAAGGTGAAGGCCGTGTCGGTCTTCATAATGTCGAGAGCGGGGATGATGATATCCTCTATGCGCTCGCGGCGGCAGTAGTCGGGAGTGTCCATCCAGCCGATATCCTGATGGGAAGACTGGATGATGAGAATCTCCCCGTTCTGAAAGTGGCCCCAGTCGCCGTCGATGGGAGACTCGGCCCTGAAGGAAGACAATGTCCTGCCGCCGGCCCTGAGCTCCAGGGTATGGCTCCCGCCCACCATAGGCATCCAGGCTATAACGCTGTCCTGCCTGGAAGTACGCTCCACCGGAAGAGCCGTCCCGTCAAGGCGGAAATTGCCCGAAGACGGAAGGCTGCCCGAAAGCACGATGGACGAGCGGACCACAAGGCGACCCGCCCTCTGCTCATAACGCAACGGCTCCGTGACGTCAATCCTGTTGACCGTCTGCGCGGAAGACACGATGCCGAAAGCCAGAAGGCAGGCCGCTACTGATGCTGTCCTTTTCAATTTACATCGCCTGGGCGACAGCGACGGCGACAGCTACCGTTGCTCCGACCATAGGATTGTTGCCCATCCCCAGGAAACCCATCATCTCGACGTGAGCCGGAACGGAACTCGAACCCGCGAACTGTGCATCGCTGTGCATACGTCCGAGAGTATCGGTCATACCGTAGGAGGCGGGACCGGCGGCCATATTGTCGGGGTGGAGGGTACGGCCCGTACCGCCGCCCGACGCAACCGAGAAGTACGGCTTGCCGGCCAGAACCCTCTCCTTCTTGTATGTGCCCGCAACGGGGTGCTGGAAGCGCGTGGGGTTGGTCGAGTTGCCGGTGATGGACACGTCGACGTCCTCCTTCCACATAATGGCGACTCCTTCGCGCACGTCATTGGCGCCATAGCAGCGGACACCGCCGCGGACGCCGTCGGAATACTTGGTCTCGCTTACAATCTTCACCTCTCCGGTGTAATAGTCGAAGTCGGTCTCCACATAAGTGAATCCGTTGATGCGGCTGATAATCTTCGCCGCGTCCTTGCCAAGACCGTTGAGGATAACCCGGAGGGGTTTCTTGCGGACCTTGTTCGCCATCTCGGCAATCTTTATCGCACCCTCTGCGGCGGCATATGACTCGTGGCCGGCGAGGAACGCGAAGCAGCCCGTCTCCTCGCGCAGGAGACGCGCGGCAAGATTGCCGTGGCCGAGGCCGACCTTGCGGTCATCAGCCACCGACCCCGGAATGCAGAAGGCCTGAAGCCCTTCTCCGATGGCCTCGGCGGCCTCGGCGGCTGTCTTCACACCCTTCTTTATCGCTATCGCGGCACCCGTCACATAAGCCCACTTCGCATTCTCGAAGCATATCTTCTGGGTGTCCTCGCACATCTTGTAAGGGTCCAGCCCCTTTGCGGCACAGATTGCCCTGGCCTCATCAAGATCCTTGATTCCGTATTTTGCGAGAGCGGCATTAATCTGATCGATGCGACGCTCATAACTTTCGAAAAGTGCCATAGTATCTTACTCTTTACGGGGGTCAATATATTTAACTGCATCCGCGAAGCGGCCATAGGTGCCCTTCGCCTTCTCGATGGCCTCGGGGCCGGTAGCACCGCCCTTGAGCGCATCCATAAGCTTGCCGAGGTTCACGAACTCGTAGCCGATGACCTCGTTGTTGGCATCCAGGGCCATCCTTGTGCAATAGCCTTCGGTCATCTCAAGATAGCGGCTGCCCTTGGCAAGCGTGCCGTACATCGTGCCGACCTGACTGCGGAGGTTCTTTCCCAAATCCTCGAGCGAACCGCCTACGGGAAGGCCTCCCTCGGAGAAGGCCGACTGGGTACGTCCATAAACAATCTGGAGGAAAAGCTCGCGCATCGCCGTATTGATGGCATCGCAGACAAGGTCGGTGTTGAGAGCCTCGAGCAGTGTCTTGCCGGGAAGAATCTCGGAGGCCATAGCCGCCGAGTGCGTCATACCGGAACAGCCGAGAGTCTCCACCAGAGCCTCCTGGATGATGCCGTCCTTGACGTTGAGCGTGAGTTTGCAGCAACCCTGCTGCGGGGCGCACCAGCCTATGCCGTGGGTAAGGCCGGATATGTCCTTGATTTCCTTTGCGTGTACCCACTTGCCCTCTTCGGGAATGGGTGCGTTGGCGTGATTCGCGCCTTTTGCGACGCAGCACATCTGCTGCACTTCCTTTGTGTAAATCATAGTATTTGTGTGGTAATCGATTTCAACGGACGCAAATTTAGTCAAATATGGGAAAAACGGCAACGGGCCCGCCGATTTTTGTTATCTTTGCCGACCTAATGGTGGATTGATATGAATTTACAGGCTTTATGGACCGTCCTTCTGCTGATTGTGTCCAATATATTCATGACGTTCGCGTGGTACGGCCAGCTCAAGCTTTCGGAGATGCATCTGACCGACGGGTGGCCGCTGATTGCGATTATCCTTCTGAGCTGGAGCGTGGCGCTTCTGGAATACAGCGCGATGGTGCCGGCGAACCGGATAGGGTCCGATATCAACGGCGGGCCCTTCAACCTGATGCAGCTGAAGGTCATACAGGAGGTCATAAGCCTCACCGTATTCACGGTCATCTGCTCGCTGGTATTCAAGAACCAGCCGATTCAGTGGAACCACATAGCCGCCTTCGGGTGCCTCGTGGCGGCGGTGTTTCTTGTCTTTATGAAATAAGTCCTCCGGGCGGGCAGGGCCCCCGGATGACCATAAAAGGCGGGGAGAGAGGCTCATTCCCGCCGGAAGATACGCGTCCTATCGGAACAGGGCTTTCACCAGAGCGGGCACGTCCGCGACCTTCTCGACCGCAATGCCCTCCACGCCCTCGACACGGGCGAACGAAGAAACGAAAATCCTGCGGAAGCCGAGTCTTGCCGCCTCGGTCGCACGACGGTCCGTCTGCGCCACGGGACGTATCTCCCCGCTAAGCCCAACCTCTCCCGCAAAGCACACGTCGGAGGGCAGCGGCAGGTCGAAATTGGAGCTCAACACAGCGCAGACCACAGCCATATCGACAGCGGTATCGCTGACCTTCAACCCGCCCGCCATATTCAGGAACACGTCCTTGGCGCTGAGGTGGAAACCGGCGCGCTTCTCCAGCACCGCAAGCAGCATATTGAGCCGGCGGACGTCAAAACCCGTCGCAGACCTCTGGGCGGTACCGTAAACCGCCGAACTCACAAGAGCCTGCACCTCGAAGAAAAGCGGCCTCGTGCCGTCGAGCGTGGAGGCGATTGCCGTACCGCTCAAGCCCTCCCCGTGCATCGGGATAAGCATCTCGGAGGGGTTGGCGACTTCCTTCAGGCCGGCGCCCGTCATTTCGAAGACGGCTATCTCGGAAGTGGAGCCGAACCGGTTCTTGATGCTGCGCAGCACCCTGTATGCGCCGCGGTTCTCGCCCTCGAACTGCAGGACGACGTCAACTATGTGCTCCAATATCTTCGGCCCGGCTATATACCCGTCCTTCGTTATATGGCCTATCAGTATGACAGACACCCCCGACTCCTTGGCGAAACGCAAAAGCCGCGAGGCGACCTCCTTTATCTGCGGCACCGAACCCGGGGCTGAATCCACGCTGTCCGCCGACATTGTCTGGACGGAATCGACGATGACAAGGTCGGGATTCATCCCGCCCGCAACCTCGACTATCCTCTCGACCGAAGTCTCGCAGAACACCTGGCAGTTCTCCGGAAGAACTCCCCCGGACAGCCTGTCCGCCCTCATCCTGACCTGGCGCTCGCTCTCCTCGCCCGTCACGTACAGGGTCCGGAGCTCCGGTGAGGCAAGCGGAATCTGGAGCGACAGAGTGGACTTGCCGATACCCGGCTCTCCGCCTATCAGTACGAGCGACCCGGGGACAAGGCCCCCGCCCAGAATGCGGTTGACCTCCCCAATCCCCAGACTGACCCTCTCGCCGGCATCCCCCTCTATCGAGGAAAGAGGCCTGGGGGCAGACTGCGAAGCGCGCCCGACGGCGGAAGAAGCGGGGGTCCTCCTGGTTGCCTTCGGGGCTTCGACCATAGTGTTCCACTCTCCGCAGGCGGGACAACGGCCCATCCACTTGGGGCTCTCATTGCCGCAGGCACTGCAGTACCATACTGTCTTTTCCTTTGTCGCCATACAGGTACAAAGATATTCAAATTAAAGGAAAACTCCCCTCTTTTCAGAGAAGGCCGTCGGGAAGATGCATATAAACGGCACGTGCCTCGGAATCCACCCTCTCCACAAAATCCTCGTGAAGCGGAATCAGGGCGTCGCCTACTTGCAGGCAGGGATTGCCCGGTATGGGCTCGAGACCGTCGATGACTCCGACTTCGACACCGTCGTCGAACAGTGTCCAGCCGGTGAAATCCTCCTCCGGTTCGTCCTCATCTGCGCCGGCGGAGAAAAGATATGCCCCGACAAGTTCCTCGGCGGACTTGAGATCCGACACGTCCGTAAGATGGATTACGGCTTTGGTGCCGCCCCGGGGGGTGAAGGATTCCACAAAAAAGGGAACCGGAAGCCCGTCGAACTCGACAAGCACCGGTTCCCCGTTATGCATCGCTTCAGGAGCGCCGTCCAGGAGCCCGACGAGAACATCGCCGTCAACTCCGTTGGACTTCAGGACCTTCGCAATACGCTTCCCGCCCATCCTACTCGGCAGCGGGCTCTTCGGCAGCGGGAGCCTCCTCCGTTGCGGGAGCGGCCTCCTCTACGGGGGCCTCCTCCGTCGCAGGGGCAGCCTCTTCGGCAGGGGCCTCCTCCGTTGCAGGGGCAGCCTCTTCGGCAGGGGCGGCCTCGGCAGCAGGGGCTTCCTCCGTTGCGGGAGCCTCCTCTGCGGGAGCGGTCTCTTCTGCCTCGGCGGCCTCGGCCTCAGCCTTCTCGGCGGCAAGCTTTGCAGCAAGTTCCTCCGCCTTCCTGGCTATAGCCTCCGCACGGGCCTCGTTGACCTTCGTCTCCTCGGCCTTGGATGCCTTCGCCTTCGCGATTGCGTCGTTCTTGAGACCGGTCACCTTCGCGGCAACCTTGGCGTCTCTCTGAACTTTCCAGTCGTTCCACTTTGCGTCCGCCTGCTCCTGGGTGAGCGCACCCTTCGCCACACCGCCGTCAAGGTGGTGGCGCAGAAGCACACCCTCATAGGAGAGAATCCTGCGGCAGACAAGCGAGGGCTCGGCCCCGACCTTCACCCAAGCCAATGCGCGTTCCGAATTGAGAACGATGGTGGCAGGGTTGGTGTTGGGATTGTACGAGCCTATCTGCTCGATGTAACGTCCGTCACGCGGTGAGCGTGAATCCGCCACAACAATGTGGAAGAATGCGAAATTCTTCTTTCCGTGGCGCTGAAGTCTGATTTTAACAGCCATTGTGAATCTGTTTTGAGTTAATGATTACCTGTTCCCCCTACCCGAGGGGGATGCAAAGGTAAACAAATATTCCTTTGCGGCAAAAAAATTTGTGGATTTTAAGAAATATACATACTTTTGCAGTCCCAAAGTGCTGCGGATGTGGTGAAATGGTAGACACGCTACTTTGAGGGGGTAGTGGGCGTTAGCCTGTGTGAGTTCGAGTCTCACCATCCGCACGAAAAGAGGTCTTTCCGATATGAACCCCGAAAGTTTTTTCCAACTTTCGGGGTTCATCGTATCGGGACACTATCTGAAGTATAGGCTTACCGTTTGACAGTCGTTTAGTGAAACAACAAATATTTGGAAAAATGTCGGCCGGAACCGTCACCACGTGACGCGGATTCCGGAACCTTTTGATTATCAATTCGGTATCCATACTATGGCACAAATGTGGTACATTATTTCTCGAAACAGGTTGTCCGCTTTTTCCATAAAACACAATCCTTTTTGCCGCGGCCGTCCAAAAACGGTGGTTGTTTTTTGAGGGGGGGCGTTACACATATAAGATTTTTTATTACATTTGAGCGGAATTATGTTTCACAAGCGACTATTTAACCCTAATAATATGATTTAGCCTTGTTATTATGCTAAACAAAACAATTCGTACCATATGCGCTTTGGCCGCGGCAGTTTTCGTGTCAAGCATTGCTTTCGCACAGAACGGCGCTACGGTCAAAGGGCGGGTTACCGATTCGGAGGGACAGCCTCTGGTCGGCGTTGCCGTTACCGTGCTTGACAACCAAACCGTCGGTGTCATTACTGACATTGACGGCAATTATCAAATCACCGTGCCGGCAGGCAGCACATCTCTCGTTTATGATTTCATAGGAATGGAGTCATGCACGGAAGTAATTGGTGGCAGAACTGTCATCAACGTTTCTCTCAAGGATTCCGCTCTGTTTCTTGACGGAGTGGTAGTAACGGCCCTCGGCATAAAGAGGGCTGAAAGGTCTGTTACCTATAACGTGCAAAAACTTGACGAAAGCGCTTTCGCGGTGCGACAGGTCAACCTCGCGGACAACCTGGCCGGCAAACTTGCCGGTGTGCAGGTAAGCAGTTCATCCGCAGGAATAGGCTCTGAAACGAAAGTGGTCATGCGCGGAGCCAAATCAATCGCGAGCAGCAACAACGCCCTTTACGTTCTGGACGGCATTCCCCTTCCGGAACTTTCAATGACAACCCCGGGCGACAGCTGGAGCATCTACGACGGGTCAAGAATCACCGGTGACGGTATTTCCAACTTCAACCCTGAAGATTTCGGCGAGACGTCCGTCCTCGTAGGTCCTTCATCCGCCGCTCTCTACGGTTATAAGGCGGCCAACGGTATCCTTATGCTTTCAACGCGCACGGCAAAGAAGGGGGGGGTATCCGTTTCTTACGCCAACAACACCACCTTCTCCACTCCTCTCATTCTTCCGCGCCTCCAGAGTTCCTATGGGGCCAAGGTCGGTTCGTATGAGTCCTGGGGCACCAAACTCACCACGCCCCAACAATGGTCTATAAAAGACTTCTTCCAGACAGGGTATAACACCCAGAATTCCATAAGCCTTTCAGTAGGCGGCGACATCAGTTCAACGTATGTTTCCGCTTCCATCACCGACGCACAGGGCATTATCCCGAACAACAAATACGGGAGGAAGAATTTCACCGTTCACCACACCGCCGACTTCCTCAAGGACAGGATGCACCTCAGCCTCCTCGGAATGTATATCAACGTGAAGGAGCAGAATATGACCTCGGGCGGTCAGTACTACAATCCCCTCATTCCCATCTATTTGATGTCTCCGAGCGATGACCTGCAGAAGTATGCCGTATTCGAGCGCTACGATTCCGAACGCAAGTTCCCCGTCCAATACTGGTCTGCCAACAAGCTCTCGATGCAGAACCCGTTCTGGATTGTCAACAGGAATATGTTCAATACCAGCAAGGACCGTTTCCTTATCGGCGGATCCCTCTCATTTGACATTACGGACTGGCTCGATATCCAGGGACGCGCACGCATGGACTTCAACAGCACAACGGCCGAGCAGAAGAATTATGCTTCCACAAACGCCCTTTTCGCCGGAGAGTTCGGACGCTACTATTATAACAATTACAAGACAACCCAGACCTATGCCGATGTCCTGGCAAATGTTCACAAGACATTCGGGGACAACCTGATTCAACTCAACGCGACCCTGGGTGCGTCCATAGAAGACTACCGTTTCCGTTCGGAGAATATCGGAGGCGACCTCCTCGGTGTGGCCAACCTCTTTACGTTCACCAATATGGAGACAGGTAAAGAGTTCTACAAGAACACTTATTCGGACCAGACACAGTCCGTTTTCGCGACACTCCAGGTCGGATTCAAGAATTATCTCTTCCTCGATGTCACCGCGCGCAACGACTGGTCCAGCGCCATGGCGTCAGCAAAGACGGGTGTGATTTCCTCATTCTATCCCTCAGTCGGACTTTCTGCAATCATCACGGATATGTTCACGGCAAAGTCCGACATCATTCCCTATGCGAAACTCCGAGTTTCTTTCGCAGGCGTAGGTAACCCGGTGATGCGTTTCATCCTCAATCCGACTTATGCCGTAACGGGCGGTGTCCCCGCAGACCAGACCTGGGCCGTTGCCGACAACTTCCGACCCGAATATACCAAGTCGTACGAAGCCGGTGCAGATATCCGTATGTTCAAGGGGAAGCTCGCCATTTCCGGAACCGTTTACTATTCACAGACATCCAATCAGGTGTTCTCCCCGACAATTTCCGGTGCGTCTACTGCCAGCACGCTATACATCAATGCCGGCCGCATCGACAACAAGGGTATTGAACTTACCGCATCGTTCAATCAGGACCTTGGCCGTGTAAACTGGAACACCAGCCTCATATATACGCGTAACGTCAACAAGATTGTCACGCTGCTTGACGCCGATTATAACGGAGAACACTACCGCAGCACTCAGGAGAGCGTAGGCGGAACGTCCGGGGTCAAGATGTGGCTTACCGAGGGAGGACGTGTCGGCGACCTGTATGTGAGCACGCTCAAAACCGACGAGCACGGCTTCATCTGGACATCACCTACCGGCGGCGCAGTCGTTCCCGCTCCGAATGACGGCACACCGGCCACGATGATTTATGCAGGAAACACGGAACCCGAGTGGACCGGATCGTGGAATAACGTCTTCTCCTGGAACGGACTCTCCCTGTCTGCACTCATCACCGCCCGCATAGGCGGCATAGGTGTTTCTCTCACCGAGGCTACGCTTGACGCATACGGTATGTCCGAGCGTACGGCCATAGACCGTGACAACGGCGGTGTTGTACTCAATGCCCGCCATTTCACCGATCCCGAACATACGGCGGGTCTGCGCGTGGGGGCACAACAATATTACGAAGTCATTTCCGGCAAGGATGGAGTAAATGCCATAGGTGCATACTATGTATATTCCATGACCAACGTCCGCCTTGCGGAAGTCACTCTCGGATATGACATCCCCGTGAACAAGTGGGTTCGCTGGATGAAGGGCCTCAATGTGGCATTTGTGGGGCGCAACCTCGCAATGCTCTACGGCAAGGCACCATTCGACCCTGCGCAGATATCGTCCACAGGCAATTACGGTGCGGGAATCGATCTGTTTATGATGCCTTCTACGCGGAATATCGGATTCTCAGTTAAAGTCACCTTCTAAAGATTATGCGTATGAAAACAATAAAAATACTCTCAATCGTGGTGCTTGCAGCCTCCCTGTCCTTCGTTTCCTGCGTGGACGGCTTCATTGGCAAGAATACCAATCCGGAACAGGCCACGGATGAAATGATGGAATATGACGGACTCCGTGTGGGGTCGCGTTTCTCCAATATGGCGGCCAATGTCCTTCCTTCCTATCAGAATGGAGAGGAAGAATATGGCTCCGACCGCTATCAGGTGATTCAAGGCCTTGCCGGGGACATCTTCTCGGGATATGAGGGCGCTTCCAATCCCGGCTTCAACCAGAACAATGTTTACAACCTCAACCCCGACGGCCGAGCAAAGGTGATGTTCGAGG
>JAKSJZ010000024.1 GCA_024401995.1 Bacteroidales bacterium | reverse complement strand
GCAGTATGGGAATGCCCCGGAATGCTGAATGGATGCGAATGGACGAGTTTGTGATTCGCAAGCTGGTGGGTGTGATAGAAAAAATTTGTAGACGCAAAGAAGAATGCGTACACGAGTATCAGGAAAAGCCCTGTATCTTTTCTAAATTTCACCATCCGTTCGCAAAAGTACGCAAAAAAGGTAAGGTTGCAAATAGTAACGCAAAATTCCACCAGGAAAATCCACGTTACCATCTACAATTACGAACTTGAACGGGAACGCATATGCCGCGTGGAGACAGGAGCCCCCGGAGGGCCTCTCTCCTACCCTTTCCGGCCCCTCGGGGCCCTGTCTTCCGTGGCATTGCAACGGGATGCCAGATCAATGCCGCAAGGCACTATGTCGCTGATTACTAAACTATTCCCCCCCCCATCGACCCAGAAGGAGTTCCGCCGAATAAAAGCCGGACATCAGATTCGTCATAAACCCTGCAAATATACTAATTCCCATCCAATATCACTCTCCTCGTCCGCAGGGACAGGAAAGAACTCCACGGGAGAAAGCCGCGGCCGCAATGCCATACCCAAGCATCAGAAGGGATACCCGATTCCGAAATTCAGCCTCAGGCCGTCCTTCCAGAAGTTGGGGATATTGTAATATCCGGAACGTCCGGTGTCATAGGGAGCGTGGAGGGCGACTCCGAGGTCGAGGCGTATGACTATGGATTCGTAGTCCAGACGCAGCCCCGCTCCGGTGCCGAGAGCAATCTGGTTGAGGAATGTGGCCGCATCCAGATGGGTGTTGTACATTGTGGTGACATTGAATCCCTTCATAAATGCCTCTATTTCCTCAGCGGACATATATTCTCCCGGATTACGCTGGTTCCATACGTTTCCGGCATCCACGAACACGGCTCCGTTGAGTTTCCAGACGATGGGGAAGCGCAATTCGGCATTGAGTTCCATCTTCAGGTCCCCGGTGTGGAAAACCTGGGAGCTGAAGTTGTCGTTGTGGAAGTCTCCCGGGCCTATGGAATGCGGGGAAAACGCGCGAATGCTGTTCGGGCCGCCTATCGAGAACGACTCCGAAAGCGGGGACACGACGCTGTTGCCATAAGTGATGACCGCCCCCAGCAGCGCCCTGGTCGCAATTTCAACCCTGTCAGCCAGCCTGAACCTGTTTCTCAATTCCAACTGATACTTCACGAATTGGTCGTAACCTATGCCGAGAAGCATCTTGCCCCTTTCATCGAAATTCCCGCCACAGGCGGCCATTATGCCGGAGATGAGGTTTGCCGACTCCTTCAACTGAATGTCGAACGCAGTATTGACGGCCCGCCCCTTGTCGCGGTAGTTGTTGTAACTGAACGAGTACCTTGCGGACGGAATGAATTCGTTGTTGGCAAAGAGTTTCATAAGGTCGGTGAACCCGATATCCGTCGCGAGCTTCTCGGAAGCCTTGTCCGCCAGCACTATGGAAAGATACAGCGGCGAGAAGCCGTGCGTGACGTACTTGCCCTGACGCAGGCTGTAATCGACACCTCCGTAGAGTTTATGCATACCGTAATCGCCGGAGATGTTCTGCCTCAGGTATCCGAGACTGTAGGACGTACGGCCCGTGTACCTGAGAGCCCAGTCGCCCAACTGCATATAAGGGAAGCCGAGGGTGAAGTCGGCGCCGAAAAGGAAGGTGTCGTTCCTCGCCGGATCCTTCTGTTTCTTTCTGTCGAGATTCCAGTAATACGCACCCTTCAGCTTCGCGGTGAAAACGTCATTGCGACCGAAAAGGTTGTTCTTCGTAAGCGAGACTTCCGCATCCGGCCCGATCTGGTTGTTGCTCCTCTCCACAAAATTCACTTCCGCACCCAGGTTGAGGGACCTGTCCAGACTGTCCCTCCGACGGTCGAGGGTCCTGTTATAAAGGACGCCGACTCCGGACTTGATGAGTTCCCCCTCCACGATATTGTTGTAATCCTTTACACTGAACAGTCTCACCTTGAACGCTCCGGCCGTATCCAACTTGTATTCCGCAGACAGGTTGTTCAGGAATGACACGGAATTCTTGTTGACCTCGGCATTGTCGGACACACTGCCGCCGATTTTGACGTTGAGCCTGTCATTGAAGAAACTCTTGGAAACGTTTATGGTGTAGTCCGTGGTCTCCACTCCTCTCCCGTGCTTTCCCCTGGCCACGCCGAAATCCATATTGAACATATTGCCCAGATTGTTCGACGTAACCGCATTCAACTTCGACTGGACTATGCTCGACAGGGCATATCCTTCCATCTGCGCCGCCTCATTGCTCTCGGAAGCATACATTCCGGTAGCCAGCAGGACTGCGGCAAGCCCTTCCCTGTCCTCTTCCGGCATCTCCTCGAGTTCCCTGCGGATCTCCCTGTCCTTCGGGGCATCGAGATAGAATCCTATGTCAAGCTTTTCAAGCGACCCTCCGACCCTGACACCGGTGACAAATTCCACCATTCGGGAAACTTCCCCGACGGGCTTGTACGTGGCTTTCGCTCCCTGCGAAGCGGAGACGTTGAACTCCGTATCGCCGATGGCACCGTTGAACTTGATATAGCTGCCCCTGTCTATCAGGAAAGGCATCATAGGATAAAGCTTGGGAGAATAGAACAGCCTGCCCCTGTCAACGTTCAGCCGGCCTCCCAGATCAAGGCCTGTCGCAGTGTTGAATCCGACCCTCACGGTGCCGGAAGGGCTGACCTGCGCGAGATTCTTCTTGTCGATGGGATAGGTTATATCCGTCTCGGGAAGAATGCTGACGTCAACTCCGGCAAAAAGGCTGTCCATCGGACCGGTGATGCTGCCGTCAAGGCCGATGAGCAACTTGCCGTAAACGGGAATGGGACCGCCTTTCGGCAACATCACAGGCTCGAAACGGTCGGACTTGACGGATACGTCAAGCAGCATCGTCTTCAGGTCAAGGCCGCCGCCGAGGGCAAGAAACGTGCTGTCCGCGCCGATAAGGGAAAGTCCGTTCAGATTTATCCTGTTGTCCGCCAAAGTGATTTCCTGCCCGCCAAGTTGCAGATGCACGTCATACGGACGGAACGACGCGCCTACGCCGACAGGCTTGACTCCGACAAAAACGCTTGCACTGTCAGGAAGGCCGGAGACTTCTGCACGTGCCTTGATTTTTCCCCGAAGATCCAGCCCCTCGGGCAATACTGCGAACTGCTTCACGAGATCGACAGGCAGGTCGTCAAGATTTGCGCTTGCAACGAACCTTCCGGGGTCTTCCGCATCGGGACGGACATTGAACCTGACGTTCCTGTCCCCTATGTTCCTGCCGTCATATACGAGGCTTGCGAGTTTCAGGTCGCCGTCCAGCCTGAGGTCATCTCCCCTGCGGGACAGGACCGCACGCAGGTCAACCCCGGAATCGATACCCCTCGCTGACATCACCCCGTCCCTAATGGCGGAATTGAAATGCAGGGTCGCCTCCATCCTGCTCCCGGACAGGCTCGCGGCAAAGCCGGCGTTCATCGCAGGAAGCCGGTATCTCCCGTCCATATCCGGAGTCGCCACCTTCAGGTCAAGCTTTCTGGACTTACCGGCGCTGTGCAGGGACGCAACAAGCCCGTCCAAGTCAAAGCCCCTCTTCCGCAGAATCGGCCGCAGCGGGCTGTTCCGTTCGACTTTGAGATCCGCGTTGACCGCAGGTATGGCTGCAATCAGCGAATCGAGCCCGCCAAGCGTCCTTATCCCTCCGGGGAAGGACTTGACAAGAGCCGGTATTTCCAGAACGTGTACGGGCAGACTCGCGGCCAACGCCAGTCCCGGCATATCGACGGTGGCCGCACACATACCCCTTCCAGTCTTGAAATCAAGGTTCAGCCTGCCTGCTTCAAGCGTATCGCCCGAAAAACGGGCGCTGACGTTCCGCAGTTCCGCCTCGAGCCCGATTCCAGGAAACTTTCCGAGAAAATCGCCGACTTCGAATCTGCTGTCAAGCGTCAGAGCCGCATCCACGGAACTGTCGCGATAGTGGACGGGCGAGGATATGGCGCCGCCAACCGTGCCCCCCTTCAGGCTGGCGGAAAGCCTGATTCCGGACACGTCAATACCGTTGAAACGGCAACTGTCAAGGCCCACAAGCACGTCCGCGACCATTTTATTGTCTGACGGGCTGATACCCGTGCCGGACGCGCTGACGTGCCCGGCCACGACAAGTTCATCCCCGGCCATTTTTAGAACAGGCGCAAGGTCAATCCTGCCGAATTCCAGGGCCGCCTTGAAAACTTCGTCATCCACGTCATAAGCCGCGTCAAGGGAAAACGGGGCGCCCGCGCAACTGCCCGTGCCTGCGGTTTCGACCTGCATACGCGCAAGGTCGAATCTTGTATCATGCAGGCCGGCCTCCACCTGCAGGGCGGGGATACTGACCGACAGGCTGCCGGAGGAGATGAGCGAATCGCCCAAATCGACGACGGCATCCAGGCAAATTCTGCCTGCAGGAAGTTCAAAATTCCCTATTGCGAAACCCATATCCGCGACGTCAAGCCTGCGGACGGTATAGCACGACGCGCCCAAATCCACCAGCGTACTGGTTTCGGCCCTGCCGATATCCAGTCTGAGGCCCACGGGCTCCAGGGCGAATTTCACGTTACTGAGGGAGATATCCCTTATATCGATGGCCAAGGCCACCCCCGTGTTGTCGGCGGAGGGCGCTTTCACGCTGTCGGCGACACTGCCAAGCCTGAGAGCCACATCCGCATCCTCCAGTACAGCATCTTCTATCGGGATGACCATTTCCCTCAGGCTCAAGGACTTCACTTTGGCTGAAAGTCTGCCTATCCCGCCATCGATTCTCAATGATGGTATAAGGTCTCCGGTATGGGCGGTCAGATTGTTTATTTCCAGATGCTTCACCGCCACCGAATCCGGAAGCGAGGACAGGCGCAGACGCAGGTCGAGGCAACCGACATACGCAAGCGTGTCACCACGTCCGTCACCGGCAAATACATCCTTGAGAAGGATATCGAACGGCGGTCTTACGGAGACGTGTCCGACACCGGCTTCGATGCCGAGTTTCCCGGATAGGATACGGGCCGCCGCCGTCGCCGCCTTCTGCTGCACTGAAGGTATCGTCAATGCTGTCAAGATCCCGACAAAAAGCAAGACCGGCAGCAGAACCAGGCATACAATGGCAATGATTATCGGCTTGAGCCCTCTCCTACGCAATGACATTTAATACATAGTGTCGATGTTCCAGACAAAGGCGCGCAGGCCCAGGTCCGGCGAAGCCTCGTCCTTCACACGCAACTTCTCCAACATCGGCTCCACTTTCTCGTCCTTGACGACGGCAAGTATGGCGTGGTTCTGCTCGGGCCAGGCGTGGCTGCCGAAACGCGGCTGGCCGTTGAAGCCCCCCTTGCCCTGAATCCCTTCCCAGCGCGTGAATCCCCGCTGGCCGCACGATTCCAGAACTTCTACAATCTCTTCGTTGTAGGCTTGATTATAACTGATGAATACTGCTTTCATTTCTTGGCTTTTTTCTTCTCCTTATATGTTGTGAAGGAGCAATATACCGTCGGAATCAGTACAAGGGTGACAAGCGTCGATATGGACAGACCCCAGCACACCGTCACGCCCAGCGAGCGCCACAGCTCCGACCCCTCGCCGCGGCCCACCGCCATCGGCAGCATACCGAGAACCGTCGTCAGTGTCGTCATCAGGATAGGACGCAGACGGCTCTTCGCGGCGGTGGTGGACGCATCCCTGATGCTCATACCCCTCTCGCGACAGAGAATCGTGTAGTCGATAAGCACAATTCCGTTCTTGACCACAATACCCAGCAATATGATGAGGCCGATAAGTCCCATTACACCCATCGGCGTACCCGTAAAGCGCAGGCCCATCAGAACTCCCACCAGCCCGAAAGGCACGGAGAACATAATCACGAAAGGAGCCATAAACGACTCGAACTGGGACGCCATAACCATATAGACAAGGATAATGATGAGAATGATGAGCACAAGCATATCCGAGAACATCTTCTGCTGGTCCTCATAGTCTCCCGCAATCTCCACGCTCACCTCCATCGGAATGTTGGAGGAAGCGATCGCGGCCTGCGCCGCCTCGACACCGTCGGAAAGGGCGTGCCCGCGTTCTATGATACCGGTGGCTATGACGACCCTCTCACGGTCCTTGCGCTGAATCGTGGGCGGCACCGTCGTCTCCTTGACATTGCCGAGGTCCTTCATCTTGACCGCGCGCCCCTGGGCGTTGGTCACGATGATATTCTCCATATCCTCGATGCTGGTGCGGTACTGGGGAGCATAGCGCACGCGTATGTTGTATTCATCGCCGTCCTCGCGGTAGAACGAGGCCACAGAGCCGTTCATCGCGGCGCTGAACGCCGAACCCGCCGTCGTGGAGTTGAGTCCGTTCAAAGCAAGTTTGGTGCGGTCGAAATCCATCTGATACTCCGGCGTATACTGGTCACGGCTCAGGACGACCTGGGTGAAGGCCGGGCTCTCCAGCATCTTCGACTGGAGTTCCTGTGCAACGGCATCGGTTGTATTGAAATCATAGCCGTACACCTCGACCTTGATGCTTGCGGCGCCACCCATCCCGCCCATTCCCTCGGTCACGGTGGCCTTCTTTACCTCCGGATAACTCCTGATGACCGAACGGACCACGTCCGACAACTCGGCGCAGGTGCGCTCACGCGTACCGGACGTACCGATGTTGATGTTCATCGTGATGATATTGGTACCGTTGGAGCGCATCGTCGCAAAGATGTTCTCGGTATCGGCCAGCCCGAAGGTGTAGTTGAACACGCGTATCTCCGGGACGGCGGCGCGGATATCTTCATACATACTGGCGGCAACCTCCCTGGTAACGTCCTGCGCCGTACCTACGGGGAATTCCACCGTGGCGGTGATACGATCCTCGTCTCCGCGGGGGAAATACTCCGTCTTCATACCTGGCACAAGCAGCAGCATCGAGAGCACGAACACGCCCGCAAAAATCGAAATCACCAGCGTGCGGCGCTTCGTGGCCCAGTGAATGACGTGCGCGTAGCCCCTGGATATCCAGTCTATGAACCTGTTGATGGGAACAAACAGCGCATTGTAAATCCTGCCGTGCGTCTCGTCAACCTTGAGCCAGCGGGAGCAGAGCATAGGGATAAGCGTAAGGGCCGCCACCGTCGACACTATCATTATGATGGATACCATCCATCCCAGCTGCTTGAACATTATTCCCGCCATTCCCTGAATCATAGTCAGGGGCAGGAATACGCAGAGCATCGTCAGAGTCGAGGCCACTACGGATATGCCGACTTCGGACGTACCGTGCACCGCCGCCTCCGAAGGCTTCTCCCTTCGCGAAAGATGCGTGCTTATATTCTCCAACACCACTATCGCATCATCCACCACCATACCGATTGCTATGGACAGGGCCGACATCGATATGATGTTGAGCGTGTTGCCCGTGGCAAAAAGATAAACCAGCGAAGCAAGCAGGGCGATAGGGATGGACAGGATTATGATGAAGGTGGACTTGCCGTTCCCCAGGAAGAAGAACACGACGAGCATAACCACTATGAAAGTGATGATGATGGTGTCCCTCAAGGAGTTGATGGTATTGATAATCGACCTCGAAGAGTCGTGGATGGTCACGATGCGCACGTCCGAGGGAAGATTGGACTGAATCACCTCCAACTCCGCCTTGACCTTGCGCAGTACGTCGACGGTGTTGGCGCCCGTCTGCTTCTGGATTGCAATCGCCGCCGCGCGCCGGCCATCGGTATAAGACTCCTGCTCGCGTTCCTGGGCCCCGTCCTCCACGACAGCCACGTCGCGCAGATAAACCGTCTTGCCGTTATGGGAACCGAGCACTATGCCGAGAAGTTCGGTGGGGTCGGCGAACTCCTTCTGCACACGCAGCGTGTATGTCTCCGAACCTATGTCGATACTTCCCGAAGGGATATTGCGGTTCTCGGCGGCTATTATCTGGCTGATTGCGGAAATGCTCAAGCCGTAGGCCTGCAGCTTGCTCGGATCGCAGTAAACCTTTATCTCCCTGGTGGGCGCTCCTCCCACCGACACCGTACCTACGCCGTTGACGCGGGCAAGCGGGGTCGCAAGTTTGTCATCCAGGATGCGGTCGAGACCCGAAATGCTCTCATCGGCAGTTGCCGAAAGCATCATAATCGGCATATCGTCCGCGCTGAACTTGAAGATGACAGGAAGGGACACCCCGTCCGGGAGTTGGGAGTTTATCATATCCAACTTGTCCCGGACATTGTTCGTCGCCTCCTCTATGTCCGTACCGTACTCGAACTCCAGCGTCAGCAGCGACACGTTCTCCTTGCTGGTCGAGTTGAGACTCTTGAGGTCTTCCACGCCGTTAAGGGCATTCTCAAGCAGCTTCGTAAGGTTGGTCTCGATATCCTGGGCGTTTACACCCTGATACGAGGACATAACCATAATGATGTTGGCGTCGAAATCCGGATACTGGGCTATCGAGGTCTTTGACAGCGAGAAGATGCCGAAGACCATAAAGGCGATGAAAACCAGCGCCGTTGTAACCGGATTGTTGACCGCTTTGCGATAAATGCTCATTTACTTCACCTCCACCTTGATACCGGACTTGAGGGCCGTCTGCCCCTTTACAACAATGGTGGCGCCGGCCCTGAGGCCGCCGAGAATCTCGTACCTGTCGCCGATGTGGCGTCCGAGCTTCACGGGAGTAAGGACAACCGTGCCATCCTCCTTAAGCACATAGACCGAACGCTGGCCGGACCCCTGCATCTTGACCACGGCGGCATCCGGAACCACAACGCTGTGGTTGACGCCGAACTTGATCGTGGCCTTGGCATACATTCCGGGACGGAGCGTCCTGTAGGTGTTGGGAACGCTCACCTCGACGTTGAAAGTATGGGAGGCGGCATCCATAGTGGGATAAAGACGGACTATCTTCCCGTAGAAGGACTTGCCGGGGACAGCATCGACCGTGATTTCCACCGAGTCGCCCTTCTTCACCCGCGTATAATCGGACTCGGACACACCCACAAGCAGCTTGACCGGGGTAATCTGATGGACCACATAGATGGGCTGGGCCATCGCATAGAGGTCTCCTCTGTCATAGTTGCGGGCCGTCACAACCCCGTCGATGGGGCTGCGCAGGATAGTGTTCTCAAGAAGATTCTCGTACGTCGTACGGCTTACCTTGCAGGAAAGCTCCAGAGCCTCGAAATCGGACTGCGAGATACCTCCCTTCGCAAAAAGCTCCTTCACCCTCGCGAGTTCGGTCTCCTCGTTGCGCAGACGCAGAGTGGCCTGCTCCAGCTGAACCCTGTCCATCTCGGCGAGTATCTGACCCCTGGTCACGTAATCGCCGACCTCGACGTTGAGCTTCTGGATACGTCCCGCGGACTGCGGGGCTATGTTGTTTATGACGTTGGCCTGGACCGTGGAGGAATAGACGGCCTCCTGGGGCACGTCCTCCTGAACGGACACGGCGACCTCAACTACGGGGACAACATCCTCCTGAGCGGTTGTCTCGGCCTCCTGATTCCGGCCGCAGGCAATCGCAAGCGCTGTAACAGCAATGATTGACAATATTCTTTTCATCTCTTTGACTTTTATCTTGTTATATCGGAGCCGAGGGTGGATTCGAGAGAAGCCTTCGCACTCAGATAAGTATAAACTGCCTGGCAGAGCGCAAGCTGCGCCTGCGTGAGCGAGAGCTGCGAGGCGCTCAGGTCTGTCAGAGTGCTGCGGCCCACTTCATAGGACTGGGATGCAATCTGATAGGCCTTCTCGGCCGTCTCGACGGCGCTCTCCGCCGAGGAATAGCTCTTCACGGCCGTCTCCATCTGGTTCAAGGACTGGCGTATGGCTATCTGCAGCTGCCTTTCGGTGTTGCTGCGCTGGAGCGCCAGCTCCGTAGCCTGGACCTTGGCCTGCCGTACGCTGTTGAGCCTCTTGCCTCCGGAGAATATCGGGATGTTCAGGCTCAGCCCGACGTAAGAATAGGGGGTCCACTTGTAATCGCTGAACACAAACGCATTGTCCATCGCATTTATGCTGTATGTGAAAGCCAGCGACAGGGTAGGAATATAGGCATATTTCTGGAGTCTCACCGCATTGGCAAGCTGCTCCGCCTGGATGGCGAGCTGACGCATCGCCGAGTTGTTGTCCAGATTGTAGCCTCCCTCGGGATAAAGTACAACCTGAAGCTCGTCCGCATAGTCTGTCAGGCTGCCGGCCACGTCGATGTTCTCGTCGAGGTCCACCCCCATAACCGCCTTCAACTGCCACAGGGTGATAAGTATCGCACTCTCCGAATCATAAACGTCGGGCACGGCGTTGGCCAGATTCGTCTTCGCCCTGGTAAGATCCAGTTCCGAAGCGCGCAGCGCGTTGTACTTCTTCTGAGTCTGCTCGAAATTCTGGGCGGCATTCTCATATACCGACTTGTAAACGCCGAACGCCTCCTTGGCCAGCAGGACGGCATAGAACGCCTGCTTGACGGCGGACACGGTCTCTATGCGGCTGGAGCGCGCCTTCTCGACAGCAAGCTCCACGTCCTGCCCGCTTATCGCTATGCTCTTCCAAAGCTGCGCATTGACTATCGGCATCGTAGCCGTGCCCCCCATCGACCAGGTGTTCCACCTGCCGACCTCAAGGCCGTCTTCCATACCGGGCACCGGTACGTCCATATACATTTTCTGCTTCTTGATGGTGCGCTGGAACGAACCTGTCGCATCTATGGTAGGGAAAAGGGCGGCATAAGTCCCCTTCTTCGCATACTGCGTGCGCTTTATCTCCTGGTCTGCAATCTTGACGGAGATGTTCTCGCTCAATGCAATCTGTACGGCCTGGTCAAGAGTGATGGTCTTCACCTCCCGAAGGCTGTCCTCCTGAGCCCGCATCGCCACAAAGGCGAGGCATAGAACAAGAACCGCTGTAACTTTCTTCATAACCCTTGAATTTTGCGCCACGAAAGTAGCAAATATTATACCCATTTCCTACCTGAAAATCCGGTTGCACACAAAATATTGAACAATTGTTCCATATCTTACGGTACAAATGTCTTATAACTTCTCACTGCGGGCCGTGGCGGGCTTGTGCGCAACCAGCGAAAAGACAATCAGAGCCAGCCCTGCAAGGATAAACGGAATGGAAAGCAACTGCCCCATATCCAGCAACATAGCCTTTTCGAACTCAACCTGCGGCTCCTTGATGAACTCGATTAGGAACCTCATTCCGAAACAGCCTGTCAGGAACATACCGAACAGGAATCCCTTCCCGAGCGAATCCAGTTTGCGCCGGTACAGGGCCAGCATCGCAAAGCCCAGCGCCAGATACGCAAGCGCCTCGTAAATCTGCGTAGGATGCTTGGGCTCCGTCTCCCCCCTCAAATCGAACACGACACCCCACGGAAGCGAGGTGACGTCACCGTAAATTTCCGAATTGAAAAGGTTGCCGAGCCTGATCATACAGCCGGCAAAGGCGACTGCGATACATAGACGGTCCATAATCCAGAGGAAATCGATACCGTTCGCCCGCCCGTACTTGCGGGAAAACCACCACATGCCCAGAAGCAGCGCTATGGCCCCGCCGTGCGAGGCAAGCCCGCCCTTCCACGGCTGGAATATCTCCAGAAAACCCTGCCAGGAACCGAAATAGTAATCCGGCTGGTAGAAAAGACAATGCCCCAGACGCGCACCCACAATGGTCGCAATCAGGAGCGTGTACAACAGGGGATCCAGCAGATTGGGCGAGACGCCCTCACGCTTGAAAAACCCCTTGAAAAGATACCATCCCAAAATGAACCCGCCCACGAAAAGCAGCGAATACCACCTGATCGGAAGAGGGCCCAGATGCATCAGCACCGGATTGACGTCCCAGTGAATGTAAAGACTTTCCAGCATTGTTCTATTTTTTTGGAGCCTCCGGGGACAAAGGTCCGATTCCCCGGCTGCGCTCGCGTTTACCTTCTTTTTCAAGGGCGGGGGCCAGGGCGGAATCGCCCAGGGCTCCGGCCAGGACTCCGGCGGTCCTGCTGCCGCAGCGGCTCCCCTGACACAGGCCCATACCTATGCGGGTGCAACGCCTCAACCCCGACATCGTCCTTATTCCAAGCTTCTTCACCGCACCCCTCACCTCGGCGGAGCCGACGTTCTCGCAGCGGCACACAATCTCGGATGGGCCGCCGTCAGAAAGATTGAATGGAGGAAGCGGCTCATCCGCCGTCCGGCACCTGCTGTCCAAACCAAGTTTGGCGCACGCGATATCCGCGGCCTTCTCGGCCATCAGCCTGTAAGTCATAAGCTTGCCTCCGGTGATGGTAACAAGGCCGTCCACCCCGTCGCGCCCGGCGTGGTCGAGGCAAACCATACCGCGGCTGACGC
This sequence comes from Bacteroidales bacterium, assembly GCA_024401995.1. GTDB lineage: Bacteria > Bacteroidota > Bacteroidia > Bacteroidales > UBA932 > Cryptobacteroides. Next base: position 6,886 of record JAKSJZ010000024.1, on the reverse strand, counting down.
CGCGTCCGGTAGCGTCGTCCCCGACGGCTACAAGCGGCCTCACGCCGGCGTATGCACGCAGCATCCCGACGGAGGAAAGCGACGGGCAAAGCCGTGCGCTGGACGAGAGCAGAAGTTCCACCTCCTCCCGGCTCACTTCAGGGCACGTCCACTGGTCTTCAGGTACCTTTGTGGATGTGGTTCCGGCTATGCACACCCTGCCGGCGGGCACAAGAATATCACCGTCGCCGGCAGGCCTGCACCTGTTTATGACCATATGGTTGACCCTGTCTGCAAATATGAGGAGGGCTCCCTTGGAAGGGCACATATTGATGTCAATCCCGGCCTTGCGGGCAACGGCTCCGCACCAGATTCCCGCGGCGTTCAACACCACCGGCGCATAAAACACGCTCACGGCGCCGTTGAAACGGTCGCGGGCCTTTACTCCCGTCACCGCATCTCCGCTCCTGACAAAATCGACGAATTCGGTATTGAACCTTATGTCAACACCTCTGGACGCCGCATCCAGAAGATTCGCGGCGCAGAGCCTGAAAGGCTCCACGCTGCCGTCCGGGACCTTTACGGCCCCTATCAGCGCGGGATTCACCTTCGGCTCGACGGCGAGCGCCCCGGCCGGATCCAGCGCCTCGGCTTCTATCCCGGCGTCGCGGCAGGAGGCCACGAACCGGTCCCTGTATCCGAGACCGTACCCGGCCTCGTCATCCTCGGGGAGCGTGATGAAAAGGCCGCCGGTGCGCTCGACGCAGTGGGGCGCTATGCGGCAGAGGATTTCGTTCTCCCGTGCGCATTCGCGCGCGGACGCCGGATCCCCCACCGCATAACGCGCCCCGCTGTGAAGGAGCCCCTGGTTGCGGCCGGTAGCCCCGGCGGCGAAGTCGCCGGCGTCCAGCAACACCGCCCTCAGGCCGCGCATAGCGCAGTCGCGGGCGGTGCCTGCGCCGGTAATCCCGCCGCCGATGATTATCACATCATAATTATTCACGTACAGCTGCAATACCGGGCAATTCCTTCCCTTCCAAAGCCTCCAGCATCGCGCCGCCACCGGTGCTCACATAGCTGACCTTCTTCGCAAAGCCCATCCTGGTAACGGCCGCGACGGAGTCACCGCCTCCCACCAGGGTATATGCTCCCTTGTCCGTCGCCTCGGCAAGAAGCTCCGCTATGCGCAGGGTTCCCTTGGCGAACGAAGGCATCTCGAACACGCCTACAGGGCCGTTCCAAAGAATGGTCCTGGAGCCGAGAATGACCTCCTTCCAAGCCGCGAGGGACTGTTCGCCGGCATCCATTCCCTCCCATCCGTCGGGAATTTCGAAGGAAGGAACGGTTTTGGAAGCGGCATCGTTGGAGAACGAATCCGCCACCACGGTATCCTTGGAAATGAAAATCTTCACTCCCTTCTCCTTCGCCTTCTTCAATATCTCGAGGGCTTCGGGGATAAGCTCGTCCTCGTGGAGGGAATTGCCTATCTTACCGCCCTGCGCCTTCACGAAGGTATACCCCATACCTCCGCCTATTATCAGGTTGTCAACCTTCTCGAGCATATTCTCCAGGACGGCGAGTTTGCTGGACACCTTCGAGCCGCCGATAATGGCAGTGAAAGGATGCGCCGCATTCTTAAGCACGTTGTCGATGGCCTTTATCTCACCTTCCATAAGGTAGCCGAACATCTTGTCCTCCGGGAAATAGGAAGCGATGAGGGCGGTCGAGGCGTGAGCCCTGTGCGCCGTTCCGAATGCGTCGTTGACATAGCAGTCGGCATAGGAGGCGAGTTTCTTGACGAACCCCTTCTGGCTCTCCTTCACCGCAGCTTTCGCAGCCTTCTTCTCTTCGTCGGAGGCATCCTCGGCAAGTCCTCTGGGCTTGCCCTCCTCCTCGGCGTAGAACCTCAGGTTCTCGAGCAGGAGCGCCTCTCCCATCCTGAGGGAAGCGGCCTCGGCATCAGCCTTCTGGCAGTCGGCGGCGAATTTCACGTCCACTCCGAGGCACTTGCTCACGTGCGCGAGTATGTGCTTGAGGGAGAACTTCGCATCCACTCCCTTCGGGCGGCCGAGATGCGACATTATTATCAGGGCTCCCCCGTCTCCGAGAATCTTTTTCAGAGTGGGCATCGCCGCACGGATACGGGTATCGTCGGTGATGTTGAAGTCTCCGTCGAGGGGAACGTTGAAGTCAACGCGTACAATGGCTTTCTTGCCTTTGAAATCGTAAGAATCAATGTGCTTTTGCATAACTTTATGTATTAAAATGATTTATCTTTTGAATCTGACATAGATGCTCAACGGCAGCACCCTCCCGGCGGCACTCTCCCTCAGGGCGAGTTCCCCGCTCTCCAAAACCGTATCCCGCCCCGTTCCGAAAGCCTCCCCGACCAGGGTCCGGCCCAGCGCGGCGCTGTAGCCGTTGGAATAAAGGTTGAGCACCAGGAAGGAAGAGGACGGCCTGAGTATCGAAGATACGGTCTTCAACATATCGAAAAGACATTCGTCAAGCTTCCACTTCTCGCCGTCCGGCCCGTGGCCATACGCGGGCGGGTCAAGGATGATACCGTCATAAAGATTGCCCCTGCGGGCCTCCCTGACCGCAAACTTCATCGCATCCTCCACCACCCAGCGGATACCGTCCAGGGAACTGCGCACCATATTGTCGTGCGCCCAGTTGACCACCTGCCGCACGGAGTCGAGGTGGGTGACGTCGGCACCGGCGCGCCTTGCGGCAAGGGATGCCGCACCGGTATATGCAAACAGGTTGAGCACCTTCGGAGCCGCAACTCCGCACCGCTTCAGGTCGGATACGGCCGAATATATCCACTCCCAGTTCGGAGCCTGCTCGGGAAACACGCCGACGTGCTTGAAGGCCGTCATTCCCAACCTGAGGTTGAAGACAGGGCCTCCCGGGCGTCCATAGCCTATCTGCCACTGCTCCTCCATCGGACGGATACCGTTCCAGGTACCCGCATCCTCCTTGCCGGCCTTTCCGAACCCCGCTCCGGGGACGAACCTGGTGGAACTCCGCCGCCGCCACTCCGCCTCGGACAAGGCGGGACTCCACAGCGCCTTGGGCTCGGGACGGTCAAGGACATATCCGCCGAACCTCTCGAGCTTCCTTCCGGCACCGGAATCAATCAACTCGTAGTCTTTCCAGTCTTCTGAAGGGAACTCCACCATACACCGTCATTCACCCAGAGACATCCCCGTAATCTTGGATGCCGCCGAAGCAATCTCCACGGCCAAATCCTTGTCGTCATTGCCGTTGAACGTCTCGATGAGGAACATCACATAGTTGACGGCCGTCTCGAGCTCATCCCTGCAGCCCCTGTCATAGAAGCCCATATAGAAGGCAACGGAACGAAGAAGTTCGTCACCCAGCTCCTTGCCGTACCTGCGGGCCTTGTCGCGTTCGCCCAGCTTGTAATACAGGTCTATCATCCTCACAACCGTGTAATCGTTGGAAGAGAAACCTATCGGAATCGCCTCGATGGGATATCGCGAGGTCTTCATCACCTCGAAGGACTTGTCGAGCATTCCGAGCGCCCTGTCGTCCCAGCCGCGTTCGTGGAACTTCTTTGCGGAGACATAGAACAGCTGGCGCACCGAGGACACCCCGAGGAAGGTATAGCAGTTCTGATAATCGACGTAGTAGTCATCGGAAGAGAGCGCATCCCAGCGGAACACCTCCGTCATCTTGCGGTACAGTTCGTCCGTATCAACGAAGCCGGGGTCGACCGTGGAGGGCCTGTTCCTGAACGGAATCAGCCTGTAGGAATAGCCGACATACTCCAGATAATCCTTCTGGCCTATCTCCAGATCCCCGCCCATATTGAGCAGGTGCAGCGGCCTGTCCCACTGGTAAGTGCTGAGGAAGTCAAGCAGGAACAGCTCCGGCTTGGTGACATAATCCTTGCCCTCCGGCAAAACAAGCAGTATGCTGTCCCCGATCCTGTCGGCATTCTCCTCCGAAACTATCCCGCAGCGCACGGCATTCTCCCTGTTCACGGGCACCGATATGCGACGGGAAGCTATGTAGTCGCACTTCATACCATTCCCGAGCTGCACCTTCACGTCCGGATGACGGAACAGCTTCATCACGTCACCTATGGACATCACCTCGTTCCTGACGTCATATATCGGCACGAACTCGTTGGTCCCGTAGAGATACTGCCTCTTCCCAACCTGAAGGTCAAGCGGGGCGGACTCGTTGACGGCATACTTCATCTGGTCTATGTGCCAGTCGGTACCCAGAAGCGACGTGTTACAGATACGCACGTCCGTACGGACTCCCTCCACTTCCTGCGCATACCACAGGGGGAAGGTGTCGTTGTCTCCGTGGGTGACTATGACTCCGTTCGGGCCGACCGAATTGAGATAGTTCGCCGCGAGTTCCGCCGCGGTGCGGCGTCCCGAACGGTCGTGGTCGTCCCAGTTCTGCTCCGCCATCAGGACGGGAGCTCCGAGGAAGAGCACCGCGACTGCCGCGGCGACGGGCAATTCGAAGCGGCGCCGCAGAATCTCACGGAGCCGCATATAGACCGAAGCTACGGCAAGTCCGATCCAGATGCTGAAGAAATAGAACGAGCCGGCATAGGCATAATCCCTCTCGCGGACCTGATACGGCGGCTGGTTGAGATATATGACTATGGCTATGCCCGTCATGAAGAACATAAGGAAAGTCAGCCAGCACCCCCTCTTGTCACGGGAGAACTGGTAGAAAAGTCCGATAAGGCCGAGCAGCAGGGGGATGAAGAAATAATGGTTCTTGCCACCGTTCTTCGCAAGGCTGTCGGGGGCGAGTCTCTGGTCACCGAGCCGGGCCCTGTCAAGGAAGCCTATGCCGCTTTCCCAGTTGCCGTACATAATGTCCGAAGGCACCTGGCCGTGAATCTCGTTCTGCCGGCCCACGAAATTCCACATGAAATAGCGGAAATACATCCAGCCGAGCTGATAGTCGAAGAAGAAGGCGAGGTTGGTCGCCATCGAGGGCTTCCTGTGGTTCGCGCCGGCAATCTTCGTTCCCTTCCCCTGCATATAGCTTTCGTAGAACTTGACGTGCTTGGAGTCACTGCTCCACATCCTGGGGAAGAGCATCTTGCCCTGGGGCTTGTATGCCGCCTCCGCAGGGCCGGCAACCTTATGGTACTTTCCGTCTATGGGCGCCCAATACGTCCTTGTCCTGACTTCATACGGTGCGTCGAAATACTGGCCGTAAAGCAGAGGGGTGCGCCCGTACTGTTCGCGGCTCAGATACCTCACCAGCGAGAAAGCGTTGTCCGGCTGGTTCTCGTTCGTGGGGGTCTTGGCGCAGGAACGTATGATGTCTATCGAGAATATCGAGAATCCTATCAGGATGGCCGTGAAGCAGAGCAGAGCCGTGTTCAGGAATACCTTCCCCCTGCGCAGGGACACGAAGAGCCCCCAGAAGCAGAGCCCGAGGAGAAGCAGCAGGAAAAACGCCGCCCCCGAATTGAACGGGAGATGCAGCACGTTGACGAAGAACAGGTCGAAATACGCCGCGAACTTCGGTATGAAAGGTATGATTCCGAAAAGAATCAGGGCCAGTATGACGGCTCCGACAAGGAAAATCTTCAAGCATTCGCGGAACGTGTACGGCTGTGACTCGTCGCGCTTGCGGAAATAGTACAGGAACACAATCGCGGGTATGGCCAGCAGATTGAGAAGGTGTACGCCTATGCTGAGCCCCATCAGGAAAGCGATAAGCACTATCCACCGGTTGGCTCCGGGTTCGTCGGCCCTGTCATACCAGCGGGTCATGGCCCAGAACACCAGGGCCGTGAACAGGGATGACATCGCATAGACCTCACCCTCGACGGCGGAGAACCAGAAAGTGTCGGAGAAGCAGTATGCAAGGGCCGCCACAAGGCCCGACCCGCATATCGCCAGGGACTCCGCCACCGAATACTCCCCGTCCTCGCGCGGCACCAGCCTCTTTGCAAACCAGACCGCCGTCAGATAGAGCAGGAAAATGGTCAGCGCGGAGCAGACAGCGCTCATCGCATTCACGAGGACAGCCGCATGCATATTGTCCCCGAACATCGTGAAAAAGCGTGCTATCAGCTGGAACACCGGATTTCCGGGAGGATGGCCGACCTCCAGCTTATAGGACGAGGCAATGAATTCTCCGCAGTCCCAGAAAGAAGCCGATGACTCGATTGTAAGCAGGTAAGTCAGCGCTGAAACCACAAACGCCGCGGCGGCGCAAATCCTGTCGATGATGCTGAATTTTAACTTGGACATAATCGTACAAATATAATCATTTCCTTTCGTATATTTGCAAAAATTATGACGGCAGATGGATAATTGGAAAGACCGGCTGGGGGTCGTCTACTCGACCGACCCCGACTTCAGATACGAGACCGCCGGCTCCCGGCAGACCGGAGAGCCGACCCCGCCGCCGGACAGACAGAACCTCATCGTGAGGATAGACCGCCGCTGCCGCGCCGGCAAGCAGGTTACCGTAGTGGAGGGCTTCAAAGGCTCCTCCGACGACCTTGAAGCGCTGTGCAAGTCCCTCAAGGTCAAATGCGGGGTGGGCGGTACGGCCAAGGACGGACTCATAACCCTGCAGGGCGACCTCAGAGACAAGACCGTCGCCCTTCTGACGGGTCTCGGCTACAGGGCGAAAAGAGGCAACTGACAATGATGCAACAGGACTTTCCGAACGGTACTCTGCTGCTCCCGCAATACGAACCGCTGGGGCCTGAAGCCGGCATCCTGCGCGACTGGGCCGCATACCCGGAGCACACGGTGGCGGTCATCGCGGCAATCGTCGTCGTACTGGCCTGTACCCCGAATTTCAAAATCCTCCTGCCCTTCGTCACCTCCTGTATGAGCAGGGTCAGAAGCTCGATGAACAGCAGCAGCAAATAGATGCG
>JAKSJZ010000023.1 GCA_024401995.1 Bacteroidales bacterium | reverse complement strand
TCGGGGAAGCGGTGGAGATATGCAGCGACGCTCTTGCGGAAGGTTTCAGGTACAACGTCAAGCAGCAGGGCGGACTGCTTGCGAAGGGCCGTCTTCTCGGACTTCAGTTTCTTGCCCTTCTTGGCGGAGACCTTTATATGAGCACGTCACGCAGGGCGGACAGGCTTGCGGAGCGGATTGCCGGTGCCTTCCGCGCGCAGGGATGTGCTTTCCTTGTGGAGCCGGCCTCGAACCTTGTATTTCCGGTAATGCCGGAGAAGGTGGCCGCGGCCATTTCAAAGGATTTCGCGTTCGATATCTGGGCGGTTGACAGATCGGCCCATACCGTTACCGGGCGTTTCTGCACCAGCTGGGCCACTTCCGAAGAGAATGTGGACAGTCTTGTCGAGTCAATCGGCAAGGCATTTGTCAAGTGACTCCCGAATCGAACCGCGGTCCATGTTCTGGCCGATGAAAACCAGTTTCTGCATCCTGTCGCCGTATTCCGGATCCCAGTCACGTTGAAGCGCCGGGTCTGTCTCGAGCTGGCGTTCCAGTTCGTCTTCGGGCATTGTCGCATACCATTGTCCCACGCTTTTAAGTGAGGTCTGGGCCCCGGCCTGTTCGAAGACATAGCACTCGTCGGGGTTGTCGGCGAAGTAGCACATCCCTTTGGCGCGGATGACCCCCGCCGGCCAGTTCTTTGCGACAAAATGGTCGAACTTGTTGATGTCAAACGGCCTGCGGTTGTAATATACGAACGTCCCTATGCCGTATTCCTCGACTTCGCCCTCCCCGCCTTCGGCGCCTTTTTCGACCTCGGTTATCCAGGCCGCCGACGCCGATACGGAGTCATAGTTGAATTCTCCGGTATTCAATATGCTGTCGAAGTCCACGTCTCCGTAGTCGCATTCGATTATCTCCGCTTTCGGCTGAAGGGCGCGGATGATGCCGCGGACGCGGCCCAGTTCCTCCGTGCTGATCTCCGATGCCTTGTTGAGAAGAATCTTGTTGCAGAACTCGACCTGCTCTATTACCAGATTCTCTATGTCGTCCTCCCCGATGTTGCCCCTGAGGAGGTCTTTGGCGCAGGAGAATTCGTCCCTCATACGCAGGGCGTCCACGATTGTCACGATGCAGTCGAGCCTTGCATAGCCGTTCTTCACGTATTCCTCGCCAAGATAGGGGATGGAACATATTGTTCGTGCAATCGGCTCCGGCTCGCATATCCCGCTCGCCTCGACAACTATGTAGTCGAACCTGCCGGTTGACACGATCTGGTTCAACTGCTCCACGAGGTCCATCTTCAGGGTGCAGCAGATACAGCCGTTCTGGAGGGCGACGAGATTCTCGTCCTTCCTCCCGGCAATCCCGCCCTGTTCGATGAGCGAAGCGTCTATGTTCACCTCGCCTATGTCGTTGACGATTACGGCGAACTTGATGCCCCTGCTGTTGCGGAGCATTCTGTTGAGAAGAGTGGTCTTTCCGCTTCCGAGATAACCGGTGAGCAGAAGCAACGGGGTCGATTTCATACTTTCTTATTTGAAAATCAGCGGACAGCTATATGCGGTCCGCTGACGTGTGGTGCGCTCTTAGGGATTCGAACCCTAGACCCACTGATTAAGAGTCAGTTGCTCTACCAGCTGAGCTAAGAGCGCGATTTTAAATCTGTGACCTGTTCGGGGCTCGAACCCGAGACCCCCACATTAAAAGTGTGATGCTCTACCAACTGAGCTAACAAGTCGTCCTAAACTTCGCGTTTGGGGAATGCAAAGGTATCCCTTATCGCGCAAATCTCCAAATTTATTTTTTGTTTTTTATATTTTCGATAGCTTCGAAACATCCCAGGTCGCTCCATCCCCACCTCACCTGGAGCATAAAGGCCCTGTCCGTCTTCTCCATCACGGCATAGTCTGTCGATATCTTCTCGCAGAGGGGGAACACCCTTTCGAGGACTGCGCCCTCGGTAACCGTGTAGAGATACGGCTTCAACTCGTCCATCAGCTGGGCCGTACCGTTCATGTGCGTCCTTATTTCGCGCTCGAGCACGGCTCCGTTCCAGAAGAAGATGCCCAGATTCCAGAAGTAGCATCCCTCTTCGATGAACTTTTTCGCAGTATCCAGGTCCGGCTTTTCCGTGAAGGAACCGACCTTGACGACATCCGAGGCGGCCGGAGCCTGTATGTAGCCGTAGGTGGTGTTGGGCGCTGTCGGCCTCAGGCCCAGGCAAACTACCCCGCGCTTGTCTTCTATGAACTCCACGGCCTGGTTGAACGAGGCCTTGAAGCCGTCGGTGTCCGGAATATACGAATCCGCCGGGGTCACTATGATGTTGCAGTCCTGATTCGCCTTGCGTATTTTCCAGCAGGCATAAGCCACGGCGGGAGCGGTGTTGCGCGCAACGGGCTCGGCAAGGATGCGCTCGTCCGGGATGGCGGGGAGCAACTCGTGTACGAAATGGATGTAATCCTTCGAGGTGACCACCCAGATTTTCGCGTCCGGGTCGCATTTGAGGTATCTCTCGTATGTGAGCTCGATCATCGTTTTCCCGGAGTCCAGGAGGTCCAGGAACTGTTTCGGCCTTTCGGGGGTGCTGAGCGGGAACAGACGGCTTCCCACCCCTCCGGCCATAATGACTATGTTGTTCTCTTTCATCGTACGCCCTAAGCGAATCGAACGCTTATCTTAGGAACCGGAATCCTAAATTCTATCCATTAAACTAAGGGCGCAAAATTGCAGTGCAAATATAAGAACTTGCAAGGAAATTCGGAAGAAAATGATTATTTTTGCCTGATAGCGGATTGATACTTTAATAAACTTAACAATACTATGTCAAAGGAAAAGAAATTCATCACTTGTGACGGCAACCAGGCTGCCTCCAACATCGCTTATCTCTTCAGCGAGCATGCGGCCATCTATCCTATCACGCCGTCTTCCACAATGGCGGAGAACATTGACGAATGGGCCGCCCACGGAAAGAAGAATCTTTGGGGAGAGACGGTCAAGGTGACCGAGATGCAGAGTGAGGCCGGAGCCTCCGGGGCCGTTCACGGCTCATTGCAGGCCGGCGCGCTTACGTCCACTTTCACGGCTTCCCAGGGCCTTCTGCTTATGATTCCGAATATGTACAAGATAGCCGGAGAGATGCTTCCCGCCGTATTCCACGTTTCGGCCAGGGCCCTTGCGACCCACGCGCTCTCCATCTTCGGAGACCATCAGGACGTTATGGCCTGCCGCCAGACCGGGTTTGCAATGCTTGCCTCGAGTTCCGTTCAGGAGGCTCAGGATCTTGCGGCCGTCGCGCACCTGTCGGCAATCAAGTCAAGCGTTCCTTTCCTTCATTTCTTTGACGGGTTCCGTACGTCCCACGAGATTCAGAAGATAGAACTTCTCGACGAGGACGACCTCCGCGGACTTGTAAGCGAGAAGTCTCTCGACGCTTTCCGTGCCCATGCCCTCAATCCGGATACTCCGGTCACCAGGGGTACGGCCCAGAACGCCGACGTGTATTTCCAGTTCACCGAGTCGCGCAACCAGGTATATGATGCCGTCCCCGATATCGTGGCCCGCTATATGGGCGAGATAGGGGAGATAAGCGGCAGGCAGTACCGCCCCTTCGACTATTACGGTGACCCTCACGCCGAGTGCGTCATCATAGCGATGGGCTCCGTGACTTCCACGATACGCGAGACGATAGATTATCTTCGCGCCCACGGCAGGAAGTACGGTGTCGTATCGGTTCATCTGTACCGTCCTTTCAGCGCGAAGTACCTTCTCAAGGTTCTCCCCAAGACTGTGAGGAGGATTGCGGTTCTCGACCGCACGAAGGAGCCCGGTGCCCTTGGAGAGCCTCTGTACCAGGACGTGAAGACCGTGTTCCAGGGCGAGGCCTCGAGCCCTCTTGTAGTGGGAGGAAGATACGGCCTCAGTTCGAAGGATACGACTCCTTCGCAGATTGTGGCCGTGTTCGACAACCTCGAACTCAAGGAGCCCAAGAACGGCTTTACGGTCGGTATCGTGGATGACGTGACCTTCCGCAGCCTGCCCGTCAAGGCGGAGATCAGCATAGTGAAGGAAGGTACCACGGAGTGCAAGTTCTACGGTCTCGGCTCCGACGGTACGGTCGGCGCGAACAAGAATACAATCAAGATTATCGGTACTCATACCGACAAGTACTGCCAGGCCTACTTCGATTATGATTCGAAGAAGTCGGGCGGCTATACCTGCTCGCACCTCCGCTTCGGAGATGCTCCCATCAACGCTCCGTACCTGGTGACCACGCCCGATTTCGTGGCCTGCCACGTGCCGTCCTATCTTGAGAAATACGATGTCCTCAAGGGTATCAAGGACGGAGGAAGCTTCCTTCTTAATTCCATCTGGGACGAGAAGCAGACGTTGGAGCGCATCCCCGACAGCGTAAAGGCGACAATCGGCCGCAAGCACATAAGGTTCTTCATCATCAATGCGACGAAGATTGCCGGCGAAATCGGTCTGGGTGGACGTACCAATACGATTCTGCAGAGCGCATTCTTCAAGATCAGCGGTATCATCCCCTACGAAGACGCCGTGAAATATATGAAGGACGCCGCCCTGAAGAGTTATGGGAAGAAGGGCGAGAATGTCGTGAATATGAACTATGCCGCCATAGACCGCGGAGGAGAATATACGGAGGTGAAGGTTCCCGCCGAGTGGGCGAAGCTCTCCGCAAAGTTCGAGATTCCGAATGCGGCCCGTCTGGCGACTCCGTTCGTAAAGGAGATAGCTGACGTCGTGAACGCCCAGTGCGGCGACACCCTCCCTGTCAGCACTTTCATGAAGTATCAGGAAGGTACGATGCCTTCCGGTACGGCCGCTTATGAGAAGAGGGGAGTGGCGGTAAACGTGCCTGTATGGAATGCGGAAGCCTGTATCCAGTGCAACTCCTGCGCGTTTGTATGCCCTCACGCCGCAATAAGGCCCTATCTGCTCACCGCCGACGAGGCCGCGAAGGCGCCCAAGGGGGTCAAGATGGCGGACGGAAAGGCCGTACTGAAGGACTTCAAGTTCGCTCTCGGTATCTCCGTCGACGATTGCACGGGCTGCGGCAACTGTGTTGACGTATGTCTCGCGAAGGAGAAAGGAGCCCTCACGATGGCCTCCTACGAGGACAACAAGGCGGAGCAGGAGGCTTTCGACTACCTGCACGGCAAGATAGGTTACAAGGAGAGTGCGGTCAACAAGGCCGCCAATATGAAGAATGCGCAGTTCGCGCAGCCTCTCTTCGAGTTCAGCGGCGCCTGTGCGGGATGCGGTGAGACCCCGTATATCAAGAACATAACGCAGCTCTTCGGAGACCATATGATGATAGCGAACGCTACCGGATGTTCCTCCATCTACGGAGCGTCGTTCCCCGCATCGCCGTATTGCCAGAATGCGGAAGGCCACGGCCCCGCCTGGCAGAATTCCCTGTTCGAGGACTTCTGCGAGTTCGGCCTGGGCATGCACCTGGGTTCCGACAGAATCCGTGAGACGGTTGCCGACCTTATGCAGAAGGGTCTGGAGTGCGAGAAGTGCTCCGAGGATATGAAGAAGCTCTTCAAGGCCTGGCTCGACGCCCGCAACGATTACGCCGTTACAAGGGCGGTTGCGGACAAGCTCGTGCCTATGATGGAGAGGTGCGGCTGCGAGTCCTGCAAGTCCCGTCTCAAGCTTAAGCCCTTCATCCCTTCACGCAGCCAGTGGATATTCGGCGGTGACGGAGCCAGCTACGATATCGGCTACGGCGGACTCGACCACGTGCTTGCCAGCGGCGAGAACGTGAATATCCTGGTACTTGATACCGAAGTTTATTCCAATACCGGCGGACAGTCTTCGAAAGCCACTCCTGCGGGAGCTATTGCAAAGTTCGCCGCCAGCGGCAAGAAGATCCGCAAGAAGGACCTTGGAATGATGGCTATGAGCTACGGATACGTTTACGTGGCTCAGGTTGCCATGGGCGCTTCGCCCGTCCAGTTCCTGAACGCGATAAAGGAGGCCGAGGCCTATGACGGACCTTCGCTCATCATAGCGTATGCCCCTTGTATCAACCACGGCCTTAAAGCCGGTATGGGATTGAGCCAGAAGGAGGAGAAACTTGCCGTCGAGTGCGGCTACTGGAGCCTTTACCGCTTCAACCCTTCGCTTGAGGAAGGTGCGTTCAGCCTGGATTCGAAGGAGCCCGACTGGAGCAAGTTCCAGGATTTCCTGAAAGGGGAGGTCAGGTTCGCATCCCTCTACAAGCTGTTCCCCGAGCGTGCGGAGGAATTGCTCCACAAGACTGAGGAGTTCGCCAGGATAAGGCTTGAGACATACAGGAAACTTGCGGGCAAATAGCCCGCAGGTTTACCTGTAAATATAGATGCGCTGGCCAATCCTGAGGTTGTCCGACCTCAGGTGGTTCCATTTGCGGAGCTGGGATACGCTGACGCGGTAGCGTCTTGCTATTGTCGAAAGGCAGTCCCCGCTCTTCACGCGGTGTACAATCTCCGTCCCGCCCCCGTTGACGCTGATGTCCTTCATTATCTTCTCGCTTATAAGCTCCTGAGCCTTGAAGGTGTAGAGTGAATCGTCCTCTACGGCGATGAAGTCGGCCGAGAAGTTCTGTGGGATTATCAGCGTATGGGGTCCTTCGTTGCCCGGCACTATGTCGTGCAGGTACTGGGGATTGAGTTTGCGCAGCAATTCCAGCGACAGGCCGGTGAGTTCGCTGACCTGCTTGAAGTGGAGGTTGCGGTTGATTGTGAAGGTGTCCACAACCGCGGGCATACCGCTCTCTTCGGGCACTATGCCGTATTCGCGATAATAGGTCATCGCATACATCGCGCCAACGAATGCCGGTACGTAGCCCCTGGTCTCCCTGGGAAGATACGGGTAAATGTCCCAGAACTGGCGGCTGCCGGAACGGCGTATCGCCTTCTGGACGTTACCGATGCCGCAGTTGTATGAGCAGATTGCGAGATTCCAGTCGCCGAACGTGTCATAGGCGTCGCGCAGGAAGCGTGCCGCCGCGTCAGCCGACTTCGCAACGTCCATCCTCTCGTCCTCGAAGGAGGTTATTTTGAGGCCGTAGGATTTTGCCGTGCCGTACATGAACTGCCAGATGCCCTTCGCCCCGGCGCGTGACCTGGCCACGGGATTGAGCCCGGATTCGACGATGGACATATATTTCAGCTCGAGCGGCAGTCCGTAACGTTCGAAGGCCTCTTCGAAAATCGGCATATAATAATAGGATATGCCGACCAGGTAGGCGAGCCTCTCCCTTGCCTTCTCTGCATACAGGACCATATAGTTCCTTACCGTGCGGTTGAAGGGGATGGTGAAGTAGGGGTTCATCCGCCGCAGCCTTTCCACAAGGACTTCGTCCGAGACACTCGAACTGAAGGATACCGAATCCATATCGCCGCTTTCGGAGATGTCGCCCGAAATCATCGCGTCCCTCTGCCTCTCGAACCAGAGGTTGATGAGCGAGTCCGTCTCGTCGGCCGAATATTCCCTTGACTCCGGCCCGGGATATTGCGCGGAGGATGCTCCGACGTGGCCTCCCAGCCTGCCGATGAGGCTGTCCTTCCTTGCAAGATTTTCCTCGAGCCCGCGCAGCAGGGCGTTCAGCGAATCGACCTGACTCTGTCGCGCCTGGAGTTGCAGAAGCAACTGCTTCCTGTTGAGTTGGCTGTTATCCTGGATTGTGTATGCGTTCAGGGCGGGGGCACAGACGAGAAGCAGCATCGCCGCCGCAAGTATTGTCTTGTTCATAACGTTTCAGAATCTGAATGAAAGGTTCATGCCGACAGCGGCATTGTTGACGGACGAATTCGCGGATGCGTACTGGCAGTCCACCGGTATGACGGCCGGGCTGACTGTCATTGCGAGGTTGTCGTTGACGTTGAAGTCGTGCATATATGAGAAAACGTTCGCGTCTATGATCTGAAGCAGGTAAACGGCTGCAATCGCCACAATGGAATAGTCACGGTAGCGTCTGTACAGATCCCTGTAGTATTTCGCCACCTCCGAGGTGATGGGGCCGTCATAGCCTTCGTTGACTGATTCGATGTAGATGTTGCGGAAGCGCACGAACTGCGTGTTGAACAGGGCGCAGAAATGGCCCGCGGCGGCAAGTCCTCCGACATATATCGGTATCTTCCAGTATTCGCCGTTGTATGCCTGCCCAAGCCCCGGCAGCAGCACCGAGTATGCCGTCGCCCTTCCGGCGTGCGGCTTGATGTCAGTCTTGTAGCAGGCCACGCCGTCCATCAGCGAGGCCCAGTAGGTGAGACCCGCGCCGACAAAACACCAGGTGGCCGCATTGTGGTTGCCTATGCTGTTGTAGTGGATGCCCAGGCCTACGCCGGCGCCTATGCCGCCGTAGATGATGGGAAGCTTCCAGTAATCCCGGTTGTAAATCTGCTGGCTGCCGATAAACACGAAGGAGCCGGCGAACATTGTGCCCAGCTTGGGAGGCTCTTCGTATTTGTGGGTGAGCCCGCTCCAGAATTCCTTGAACGAGAATACTTTGTCTATCGTGTCGCCGGGCTGCGACTGGTCTTCGTTGTAGCTCTGGGAAAAGGCTTCCGACTTGAATTGGGCGCGGACATCGAACCCGGACAGAACCACAGCGACCGCCACGGCCGCCAGCGCTCTCAATATCCGGACTGTCGCTCCCTGTCTCATCTAGTTCTGGCGCTCAAGGGTCTCAAGCAATTCCGACACCTCCTTGTCGGAAGAGAACCGGACGGTCAGCGTTCCCTTGCCGGAACCGCTGTAGCGCAGGCTGACATTGTCCCCGCTGACATATCTTGAAAGGCTTTCCGCCAACTTCGAATACGATTCCGGAAGAGAGGGCGCCTCCCTTTTCTGCTTCGGAGCGGCAACGCCCTCGGCCAGTATCCTGCGGACTGCATCCTCAAGCATCCTGACGCTCCAGCCCTTCGCTATGACCCTGTCGCTGAGTTCTTCCTGAAGCTCGGGGTCGTCCACTCCGAGTATGACCTTGGCGTGTCCTACGCTCAACAGTCCAACCTTGAGGTCGTGCTGCGGCTTCGCCGGGAGGTTCAGCAGGCGCAGCGAATTCGCTATGCTCGCCCTTTTCTTTCCGACCCTGAGGGCCATTTCCTCCTGGGTAAGGTGACATTCCTCGATAAGCCTGCGGTAGCTCAGCGCCTCTTCTATGGGGTCCAGATTCTCCCGCTGGATGTTCTCCACAATCGCCATTTCCAGCATACCCTGGTCGTTGGCATCGCGGACATACGCGGGAATCATTTTCATCCCGTTGAGCGAACAGGCCCTGAAACGGCGTTCGCCGCTGATGATCTGGTAGTGCGAACCGTCGCAGCGGCGTACCGTTATGGGCTGGATGAGCCCGAGACTTCTGATTGACCCGGCAAGCTCCTCCAGAGACTCGCGGTCGAAACTCAGGCGCGGCTGGTAGGGATTGGGCTCTATCATCTCCACCGGAATCCTCACGACGTCCGAATTCGTCGTGCGCGACTGCGGCCCCGCAATCTCCTTGTTGACGTAGCCAATCGGCTTTCGCAGCTGATCCGCGTCGGGAATCTCTCCGAACAGGGCGCTGACACCCTTTCCTATACCGGGGGCTGGCTTGCTCATATCTTGTCTCCGTTATGCTCTAGAACCTCCTTGGCGAGGTTCATATAATTGGTAGAGCCGTTGCTCATTATGTCGTGAAGGATAATGGGCTTTCCGTGTGACGGGGCCTCCGAGAGCCTGATGTTGCGCTGGATGATTGTACGGAACACCATTTCCTTGAAATGCTCCCGCAACTCGTTCACGACCTGGGTGTGGACCTTGGTCCTGCCGTCGAACATGGTGATGACGAAGCCTTCGATGGTAAGCTGCGGGTTGATGCCTTTCTGAACTATCCTTATGGTCTGGAGAAGCTTGCCCAGCCCTTCCAGTGCGAAGAATTCGGGCTGTACGGGGATGATGGCGGAGTCGGACGCCGCCAGGCAGTTGACCGTTATCAGGCCCAGGGAAGGGGAGCAGTCTATGATGATGTAGTCATACTCGTCCTTTAGCTCCGCAAGCGCGTTCTTCAGTATCGATTCCCGCTCGGGAACGTTGACCAGTTCTATTTCCGCTCCGACCAGATTGATATGGGACGGAATGAGATGGAGGTTCTCCATCTCGGTCTGGACAAGAGCATCCCTGGCGCTTATCTGGCCGCACATAACCTCATACAGGGTACGGTGGTCGCTGTTGTTGGGAGAGAATCCGAGCCCCGACGTCGTGTTGGCCTGCGGGTCCGCATCGATTACCAGCGCCTTTTTCTCGAATACCGCAAGTGATGCCGCCAGGTTTATCGCGGTAGTGGTTTTGCCCACTCCGCCCTTCTGGTTGGCTATCGAAATAATCTTTCCCATATACGTTCAGTCGAATCGGGCAAATTTACTAAAATAATTTTAGAAGTGCGAAGAATTGAGTATTTTTGTCCCCGTTCAACAAATCAGGCTGATGGATAGCAAAGAGTGGTATATCGTCATCAATCCCCACGCCGGGTCCGGCAAGACGATATCAGTTTGGAACGAGGCTCAGGCTCTGCTTGACGCTTACGGAGTTCATTATACGACAGTCATCACGAATTACCGCCATCACGCCTCCGAGCTGGCGTATGCCGCCGCGTCCGAAGGGCGCCGCAGGATTCTGACAGTCGGTGGTGACGGGACACTGCACGAGGCTTTCTGCGGAGTTTGCAGATGGTGTGAGGAGAATTCGGTCGACCCGTGCGAGTTTCTGTTGGGAGTGATACCCATCGGCTCGGGCAATGACTGGATAAAGTCCGTCGGACTCCCTTCGGATATGGAGGAAATGGTAAAGGTCATTGCCGCCGCAAAGTCACAGCCAATGGATATCGTGAAGATGACTTGGCCTGAGGGAGAATCATATATGGTGAATGTCGGTGGAGTGGGCTTCGACTCGCACGTATGCGACAGGGTCAATTTCCAGAAGTCCACCGGTATCCGTCACAAGATGCTGTATGCCAATGCCTTGAAGGACACCATCGCCAATCTCAAGCCTTTGGGCTTCAGCATTGTGGCGGATGGGCAGGAGTGGTTCAACGGGGAGGTCTATTCCGTGGCGCTGGGGACGGGGAAGTACAGCGGCGGCGGTATGAGGCAGGTGCCCGACGCCTCCATCAATGACGGTCTCATTGACTTTATGGTTGTTCCCAAGGCCCCCGTTTACAAGCTTCTGGCCGAAGTGCCCCGGCTGTTCAACGGTACTGTCAGCAAGAGCAGACTGGTCCGCTCCGGTCGCTGCTCCGTCCTTGAGATAGTCCCCCTCAACGCCTTCAGCGCCGACATAGTCGAGCTTGACGGCGAGATAGAAGGACGCCTGCCCGTCCGCCTCGAAGTTACAGGCAAACAGGCAGGCGTTCTGTCCAGATAATCCCTATACCATCAGCGCTCCTACGAGTCCGAGGATAGCGTAAAGCTCCGGAAGGGCTGCGTAGATAAGTGTGTTGGTGAACACGTCGTGTCCCTGGGAGACACCGATGATACCGTTGGCGCAAACCTGCCCCTGACGGATTGCCGACAGCAGACATACAAGTCCGACGCAGGCGCCGATGCCGAAAATCAGGAGACCCGACTCGGGAGTTGCCTTGAGTTTGGAAAGCATCATGAAGAATGCCACGAAACCGTAGATACCCTGGGTGGCGGGAAGGGCGGAAAGAACAAGGTAGTTTCCGGATCCTTCGGGCTTCTTTCTGAGCGCGCCTTCAGCGGCATTTCCGGCGGTTGTCGTGCCGATTGCACTTCCGATTCCAGCCAGACTCAGGACGAGTCCGAGGCCGAGATAACCAAGAATTGTGTTGATCATAACTTGAATAATTTTTATTGAATTGATTGATTTTTCAATGGATTGTATTTCTTGCCGGAGCCCTCGTATCCCGAATTCTTGAAGAATTCCAGGAAGTTGAGTCGCAGGGGATGCACGAAGGCGCCCAGGGCGGCCATCGCTATGTTTAGGGTATGGCCGACCACTTCGATAAGTATGAAGGGTATCCAGCCGAAGCCCCCGTCTCCCAGCATCATCTTCGCAAGGTCGTTGAATGCGAAGCCGAGCATCGAGCCGGCCAGTCCGAGCGCATATAGACGCAGATAGCTCAATACGTCGCCGAGCAGACCGGTGGCGGTGTTGTACGTCTCCCACAGACCCGCTCCGATATTGAGGAGAGGATTGCGGTGGAGGTTGTTGAGCAGGAAAATCCCCAGCGCCGACACTACTCCGATGATGATTATTATTATCTTGGTCGCGGCGGCGTCGATGACCCCTGCAAGGGCTGTGGCCCCGACCGTCACTCCGCCGACAATCAGCAGAGTCCATCCCCAGATGCCCAGGGAGTTCAGGAAACCTTTGCTGCGCGTTGCGCATATCGTCTTCACCACCATTGCGAGGCAGATGTGTATGATGCCGACTATGATGGAAAGCACCATAGTGCCGTCATATCCTGCGACCTTCTGGGGAACCATTATCTTCTGCACGCTCTCGGGGAACCATCCGCTGAGGTCAACCGAGAAAAGCGTGTGGAAGAAAAATCCCACGACTACGGTCCCGAGCCCGAGCGTCACTACCAGGGGAGCAAGGCTCGCGAAGCTTTTGACCTTGCGCAGCAACAGTCCCGCAATGACCAGTATGATACCGTAGGCGGCATCTCCCATACACATTGCGAAGAACAGCAGGAAGAATATCGAGATGAACGGGGTGGGGTCGAAACCGTCGTATCCGGGCCTTCCGTACATATCGGTTATGGGCTCGAACATCTTGACGAAGCGGTTGTTGTGCAGTTCGATGGGGGGTCGGTCCCCGACCGTTGCCTTCTCCTTCATCCAGTAAACCCCCTGGAGCGTGTCGAGCTTTCCGGAGAGTTCTTCGTCCTTGTCGGTCGGAGCAAACCCTTCATATACGCTTATCGCCCCTTCGGCCGCCTCTTCGGAGGTAAGGGAAGCCAGATACAGGCTTAGCCTGTCGTTAAGGCTCTTCTCCTTCGCCTCAAGTTCGGGGATGCTTCCGGCCTCCTTGTGCAGGGCCTGTTCGTAGCCCTTTATCTCTCCCTTGCTCCTGGCAATCATATCGTCATATTCTCTGACGGTGTGCCCGGGTGCGGGCAGTTCCTTCAAATCCGCCGGCAGGTCGTCACCCAGAATCACAAAGCGGACAATGCCGTTCTCCGTGCCGACCTTGCAGAGAGGATACCTTCCTTCAAGGGCGGGGTCGAACTTCTTCTCCTGTACGCTGAAGAAATGCGGGTTGAATCCTTCCAGGCGTTCCTTGTCGAAATCTCCCCAGGGGAGGACATCGAGACGTGCCTGTTCGAGGGAGGACAGGTTGGCGCGCATATCCTTCAAGGTCTGGTCTTCGCCGGAGCGAAGTTCCTTGAGGCGCTGCCTGGTCGAGTCGATCTCCGACATTATCTGCTCGGAGTTGTCGTCAACCGGCTTGGAGGACCTTGAAATATCCACCAGGCCGAAGGCGCTCAACTCTTCCAGAAACTCTTCCTTGGCCCCGGTAGGGAGGACGAAGGAATATTTGGTCATTTTCGCTATCATACCTTTTCCTCCTCTTCTTCGGCGGCGTGACGGGTCTTGACTATCTTGGAGGAGGCCTTGCTGAGGTTCTCCTCGTCTTCCATATAGCGCTTGATCTTGCGGATGGCCTCCTTGTATCCCGGAATCTGCACCTTCTCGTAGAGGTTGACTTTCTGAGTGGTCTTCTTCCGCTGGAATTCCAGGATCCTGCGTCTCTCGAGATGCACCTCGGACCTGATGCCCAGTTCGGTTATCTCCTTGAGTATGCGGACGCCGTCGGCATACCACGCCGGCTTTGTGAAGGCATTGAAGGGCATAAGTTCGTACTCGATGCCGTCCAGGTCGGGAATTTTCACTCCGGCGACCTTCACCGTCTTCAACTTGACATCGGTAATCCTTATCAGACCCGGCTCGAACTCGTTCCAGAGCGCCGCAAGGTAGTCATATCTTGCAAGCGCCTCCGTAACGGCCTTCTCGTAGCGTTCCGCCTCGGCTTTCGCCGTGATGACGCTGGCACGCAGGGCGCTCTCCTTGTTCTTCAGGGTCGGGAGGGCATTGGTGCGCACCTTCAGCTGCTTGCCAAGGTTGGTAAGGGACGTCTTGTTATATTGAAATTTTATTGCCATCAGGCTTTCCAGTATTTATCCACGAGGGCCTGCTTGATACCGGTCTCCTCCGGTTTGAAATATTTTGCAAACAGCTCCCAGGCGGTGTCGAGCATCTCGTCGGTCTTGATGTTGACGTCGATCGACAGGAGTCTGGTAGCATACTCTTTCGCGTAGTCGAGGCACCTCAGGTCATAGTCCGAGAGGTCGAATCCGTTCTCGAGTTTTGTCTTTGCGTTCTGGGCGTCGGCATAGAGACGCACACCGGCGTTCATCACCTGCGAATGGTCCTCGCGGGTCTTCTTGCCCTGGACGTGCTGCTTGAGTCGGGAGAGCGACCTGAACGGGTCGATGATGACCTTGCCCGAATCCGAATCGGCACGCAGGAACAATTGTCCTTCGGTGATGTATCCGGTATTGTCGGGGATGGCGTGGGTGATGTCTCCGTCGTTGAGGGTGGTCACCGCTATGATTGTAATCGAACCGCCGCTGGGAAGCTGCACGGCCTTTTCGTAAATCTTCGCGAGGTCGGAATACAGCGAGCCGGGCATCGAGTCCTTCGAAGGAATCTGGTCCATACGGTTGGATACGATGGAAAGCGCATCGGCATACAACGTCATATCAGTAAGCAGGACGAGTACCTTCTCGTTCTTGTCAACGGCAAAATACTCCGCTGCCGCCAGCGCCATGTCGGGAATGAGCAGACGCTCTACGGGAGGCTCCTCGGTAGTATTTACAAAGGATACAATCCTGTCGAGGGCGCCGGCATTCTCGAAGGCGTGACGGAAAAACAGGTAATCGTCATTGGAAAGGCCCATTCCTCCGAGGATAATCTTGTCCACGTCGGCTCTGAGCGCAACGTCCGCCATAACCTGGTTGTACGGTTGGTCAGGGTCGGCGAAGAAGGGAATCTTCTGTCCGGAGACCAGTGTGTTGTTCAGGTCTATGCCGGCTATGCCGGTAGGAATCAGCTGGTCGGGCTGCATACGCTTGTAGGGGTTGACGGAAGGCCCGCCTACCTCTCGTTCTTCACCTTCCACGTCGGGACCGCCGTCGATGGGGTCGCCGTATGCGTTGAAGAAGCGCCCCGAAAGCTGCTCGCTCACCTTGAGGGTGGGGGGAGCGCCGAAGAATGTCACTTCGGCATCGGTGGGGATGCCTTCGGTGCCGGCGAATACCTGAAGGGTAACCATATCGCCCTTGGTCTTCACAACCTGCGCCAGACGTCCGGCAACCTTGGCCAGTTCGTCGTTGGACGCGCCCGGGGCCTTCAGCGACACGGTCGCCTTGGTGATGGCCTCGAGATGAGTGTATATTTTCTGATATGCCTTAGTTGCCATTGCTTTCCAGGAGTTTGCTGAGTTGGTTGTTGTACTCTTTGAAGTTCTTGGAGTTGTACTCCGAGTAATTCATCTGCCTCATTACGTTTATCATCTGCTTGAAGTACTCGCGGCACTTGCCGAAGTCCTCGAACTCGAAGTTGCGGTCGCAGATGTCCATAATCAGGTTGAGCATATATTTCTGGCGTTCGAGCGGACAGAGCGCGTCGATGGTGTCGAACGCATCCTGCTGGAGGAAGGCGAAATCGACGAGTTCGCTTTTCCAGAATGCCTCGTGGTAACTCATAGGCACTCCGTCATCGCCCAGAATGTTTATCTGGTCGTTCATCTCCTTGCCCTTGCGGACAATGAACTTGGCCTTGTTGACCTTCTCCACCCAGCCCCTCTCTATCTTCTCGTCCAGAAACGCCTGAATCTCAGGGTATTCCAGATATTTCGAATAGGAGTCTATGGGATTGACGGCGGGGTAGCGCTTCTGGTCCGCACGGTTCTGTTCCAGGGCGTAGAAGCATCTGGCGGCCTTCTTGGTGGATTCGGTGACAGGCTCCTTGAGGTTTCCTCCGGCGGGGGATACCGTGCCGATGAACGTTACCGCACCGGTCTTGCCGTTGTTGAGAACCACCATACCCGCACGGGCGTAGAAGTTGCTGATGATTGCCGACAGGTCAACGGGGAAGGCATCCGCACCGGGAAGCTCCTCCATACGGTTGGACATTTCCCTCAGCGCCTGTGCCCAGCGGGAAGTCGAGTCGGCGAGGAGAAGGCACCTCAAGCCCATCGCCCTGTAGTACTCGCATATCGTCATCGCCGTATAGACGGACGCTTCGCGTGCGGCCACGGGCATATTGGAGGTGTTGCATATTATGGTCGTGCGCTCCATAAGGTGGCGTCCGGTGTGGGGGTCGATGAGTTCGGGGAACTCGCTGAAAATCTCGACCACCTCGTTCGCACGTTCACCGCAGGCTGCCATTACAATCACGTCGGCCTCACCCTGCTTGGCTATCGCGTGCTGGAGCACCGTCTTGCCGCAGCCGAAAGGTCCGGGGATGAATCCGGTACCTCCCTCGGCTATGGGGTTGAACGTGTCGATGACCCTGACGCCGGTCTCCATAATCTTCTGGGGCCTGGGCTTTTCGCGGTAACCTTTGACGGCCACCTTGACGGGCCATTTCTGGGTCATCGTCACCTTGATTTCACGGCCGTCAGCCGATTCGAGAACGGCTATCGTGTCATCTATCGTGTAGGAACCGGCCTTGGCAACCGACTTGACGGTATATTCGCCTTCGAAGGAGAAGGGAACCATTATCTTGTGGGGGAGCCATCCCTCCTTGACTTCACCGAGCCAGTCTGCGGCCACCACCTTGTCGCCCGCGGACGCTTCCGGGGTGAACTCCCATTTTTTGGTGTGGTCCAGAGGGTCGGTGTACTCGCCTCTCTTCAGAAAGACGTCGGTCATCGTTGCAAGGTTGTTCTGGAGTCCGTCATAAACGCTTGACAGCAGTCCGGGGCCCAGCGTCACCTCGAGCATCTTGCCGAGAAACTCCACGGAATCACCTCCGCGAAGACTTCTGGTGCTTTCGAACACCTGGACGGAAGCCTTGTTGCCGTTGACCTTGATGACTTCGGCGAGCAGTTTGGTGCCCTTGAGGTCGATGTAGCAGAGTTCGTTCTCCGCCACAGGTCCGTTGACCTCCACAGTCACAAGGTTCGAGACGATTCCCGTCACTTTTCCTGTTGTAATCATTGTTCTATCGATTTTTTATTGTTTCTGATTTCGTCCACGAGCTTGCGGAAGAGTTCGCGCCCGGTCTCGGGGTCGAGCTTGAGCCAGCGTGCGGCTATCTGGAGTCTTGCGACAAAGCCCAGCACGGCATCGATCGTGAAGACTTCGAGTTCCGTCATCGCCTCTATCTTCTCCCACATATAGTCGTCGAGGCCCCTTTCCCTCTCGATGAGGTCGGGCTTCAGCAGAATGGCGTCCACACGGGCCTCGTCCTCGAAAACCCTCTCCGTGTCCTCGTCGAGCACCATCACGTCCGTGCCTTCCGGGCGGCCGAGTTCGCGGTTGAGATAGCGTACTTTGCGGTTGCGCACGTCAAGGTCGGTGGAGAAGTACTCGCGGATGAAACGGCACGGGGAACTCAGCGCCTTCAGGTAGAAGTCCCTTGACAGGGTCTCCGCGTCGAATCCGCCGACAAGTGTGTCGAACAGGTCGGCGTCCGCCGGGTCGAGATACCCGCGTATCTCGTCCATAAGCGCCGTGCTGTCTATCTCACCTCTCTTGGTGCCGGCATCGACAACGGGGGCGATGGCAAGAATGTATTCGTAGTTCTTCATTCGCCGAAAAGAATCTTCTTCGTCACCGGACGGAGGTATTCCGTTATCAATGCGCGGAACGTTTCGTCGGAAAGGCTCACGAAATAGCTGCCGTCAGCAGGGCCGATTGTGAAGCCTCCGTTGATTTTCCTGGAGAAGGAGGCCTTGACTTCCTTGCCCAGAATCTTCTTGAGCTCGGACTTCACCCAGGGCTCGAGTTTTGCCTTGAGGCTTTCCGGAAGCACCGCTTCCAGATCGGTGGCCTCGGTGGCGTTGAATCCCTTGGCTACGCTGAGCATCATCTCCTTCACCACGTCCCCGTCGGTCGAATTGGAAGACGCGCCTTTCGCGCAGATTGAATTCAGGAGAAGGTCTTCGATCTCTTTCCTTGTAGTCTGAAGAGCCTGGGCCGAAGCCATCCTGATGTCGGACTCGGCCTTCGAGCGCAGGTCATCGGCATCCTTCGCCGCCTTTTTCCTGACGCTTTCGGCTTCCGATTTGGCGGCGGCCAGTATCGAATCCGCCTTCTTCCTGGCTTCTTCCAGAATCCGTTCGCCCTCCTCGCGGCCCTTCGAAAGGCCTTCCTTGTAGAGCTTGTCTGTCAGTTCTTTGAGTTTGTTTTGCATATCTGTGGTGTTTTACATTACTTGAGGAATCCGAGCAGGATACCGGCGGCAACGGCCGAGCCGATGACTCCCGCCACGTTCGGCGCCATAGCGTGCATAAGCAGGTGGTTTTCCGGGTCAGTTTCAAGACCGACTCCTTCCGACACGCGCGCCGAGTCGGGCACTGCCGACACTCCGGCATTGCCGATGAGTGGATTGATTTTGTGCCCTTCCTTGCAGAACAGGTTCATGAACTTCACGAACAGCACTCCGCAGGCGGTTGCAATCACGAAGGAAATAAGACCGAGGCAGAAAATCTTTATCGAGCGGGTGCTCAGGAAGACGTTGGCCTGAGTGGACGCGCCGACCGTGAGGCCGATAAGCATCGTTACGACGTCAATCAGGGCATTGCTCGCGGTATTTGCAAGCCTCTTGGTCACTCCGGACTCCTTCAGGAGGTTGCCGAAGAAGAGCATTCCCAGAAGGGGAAGGCCCGACGGAACGATGAAGGCCGTGCAGATGAACCCGACGATGGGGAAGATGATCTTCTCCTTCTGCGATACGACGCGGGGCTTCGCCATCCTTATCTTGCGCTCCTTCTCAGTGGTGAGCAGGAGCATTATAGGCTTCTGTATGACGGGCACGAGCGCCATATATGAATAGGCGCATACTGCAATCGCTCCCATCAGCTCGGGGGCCAGCTTCGAACTGAGGAAGATGGCCGTCGGGCCGTCCGCTCCTCCGATGATGCCTATCGCTCCGGCCTCGTTGGGGAGGAATCCCATCGCCATCGCAAGAAGGTAGGCTCCGAAAATTCCCACCTGTGCCGCGGCTCCGATAAGTATCAGCCTCGGCTGGCTTATCAGCGCCGAGAAATCCGTCATCGCTCCGATACCCAGGAAGATAAGCGGGGGATACCAGCCCTGACGCACACCCTGGTAGAGTATGTTGAGAACCGAGTTCTGTTCGTAGAGGCTTACCTGCAGACCCATAAGAACGGGTATGTTGCCCACTATCATACCGAACCCGATAGGGACCAGCAGCATAGGCTCCCACTTCTTCACGATACCGAGGGCCACGAAAACCAGTCCTATCCCGATCATCACCAGATATTGCCAGTTCGAATTGGCAAAGCCGGTGAACGACCAGAATTGACGGAGACTCTCCAGTATATTCTCCATACCCGCTATGACATTTCGGCGATTGCGGCACCTTCCAGTACCGAATCGCCCTTGTTAACCTTGACTTTGGTTATCGTGCCGTCCTTGGGGGCAAGAATGTCATTCTCCATCTTCATCGCTTCGATGACGGCAACCTTGGCGCCGGACTTGACCGCCTGGCCCTCCTTCACGCACAATTCGACGATAACTCCGGGAAGAGGGGAGACGATGGTCTTCGAACCTGCGGCCGCGGGGGCCTTCGGCGC
>JAKSJZ010000022.1 GCA_024401995.1 Bacteroidales bacterium | reverse complement strand
GTCTCGTCGATTCCGTAACTCCACTGCGTGGCGTATTCGATGTCCAGACCTTTTTCGCCGGATGCATCCCCGCCGGAGTCTTCCGCCGTGAGGTCGGTGGCTCCGCCGCGCATGGTCTGGGTGATGTATTCCGCATTGGCGAAGATGTTGGACGACTTGGCGCCGAGACCGATGCCGGTTGCAGCGACGAATACCGCCGTCGCGATGGCAAAATCCCTGATGCGTTTCTCCTTTATGTGTATGAAAAGTTCGGCGACCCAGAAGAGGCCCATCATCATATAGTAATAATAGAACATCTGGGGATGATGGCTGAATCCCAGTGCAACGAATATCATCACCAGGATGGCGCCCGGTACGTATCTCCTGTCGAAAATGAACTTGAACCCCGCGACGACTACGGCTGTCAGCGCGAGAGTCCAGCATTTGGACATATGCCCGGCGGCGATTATCACCAGAAAATATGACGACAGCCCGATGGCGAGCGCTCCCGGTATGCAGAGCCATTTGTCAACCCTGAAAGACCGCAGGAGCACGAAGAAGCAGATGAAATAGAGGAATACGGTCCAGGCGATGTCCTTCGTGCCGGAGACTATCCTGTTGAGGGGCGCCAGCAACCTGTCGGATTCATAACGGCCTCCGCCTATCTGGTAGTTGGGCATCCCGCTGAACACGGCTCCGTTCCACCAGGTGACGTCACCGGTCTCGTTCCCGTATTGAATGCTTTCGTGCGCCACGCCGGCGGCTGTATCGTTGTCGCCTCCTCCAACGACTTTCCCCTGAAGGACGGGTGAGCAGTAAACGTATGCGGCAATCAGAAAAACCGCCACCGCCGCAACATAGGCGCCGTATTTTTTAAGTGTTCCGGAACAATTCATAAGCCGATGTCAATGGAAGGCACGAAAAAAGGGAAAGCTTGGCACATCGCACCGCTACGACCTCTTACCCTTGCTGACTTCCGCCCCTGGGGGAGTTCGGAGGGAGCTGGTCGTGTACGACTTTCCCCGCTGCAAATATAGCAAAATTTCTTATATTTGTGAGTCTATGAGCAAGATTTGCGTGGGACTCTCCGGTGGCGTCGATTCGAGCGTCGCGGCTCTCCTCCTGAAGAGGCAGGGGTATGACGTCTTCGCAATGTATATGCAGAACTGGCACGATACGGAGGGGACTCTCCACGGTGACTGCGAATGGGAGGAGGAGAAGACTGTCGCCGAACTGGTGGCGCGCAAGATAGGCATCCCTTTCTATTTCGTCGATCTCAGCGGACAGTACCGCAAGAGGGTTGTGGACTATATGTTCGACGAGTACGCGAGGGGGCGCACGCCCAACCCCGACGTGATGTGCAACAGTGAAATCAAGTTCGACGCCTTTCTCGAGACGGCCCGCAAGATGGGGGCCGACTGCGTTGCCACGGGCCATTATTGCAGGCGCGCCGAACTGGAGCGGGCTGACGGTACGGTGGAGTACAGGCTTCTCGAAGGGGTTGACCCGGGAAAGGACCAGAGTTATTTTCTTTGCCGGCTCGACCAGGAGCAGCTCTCCGGGGCCGTTTTTCCGATAGGCGGGATGCTCAAGTCGGAGGTCAGGCGCATTGCCGCGGAGGCAGGCCTGCCTTCCGCGGACCGCAAGGATTCGCAGGGCATATGTTTTGTGGGGAAGGTTGACCTTCCCGTATTCCTCCAGCAGAAATTGAAGAGCGTGGAGGGTGACATCGTTGAGGTCCATCCCTCCTTTTACGGGCGTTATGCGTGGAGGGAGGCTCTGGCCGCAAGGGTTATGGCAGACCCCGGAGGGGTCTCTGATGAAGATTTGGACAGGCTTGCCGGCGCTTTCGATTATTCGGGGGCGGGAGAGGACTGCGTGCGTACGGTAGGGCGCCATATAGGGGCCCAGTTCTATACTTTGGGCCAGCGCCGCGGACTCGGGGTCGGAGGGCACAAGGAGCCGCTTTTCGTAATCGGCACCGATATGGAGAGCAACAGGGTGTATGTCGGGGAGGGGGAGTCCCATCCCGGGCTCTTCAGCGTATGTGCAAGAATCAGCCCTGATGACGTGCATTGGGTGCGCCCGGATGCCGACGACGCTCCCGCGTCGGTTATGAAGCCGGGCGAGGTGCGCCGCTACAGGGTGAGGGTGCGCTACCGTGAGCCTCTGCGCGAGGCGGTCCTCGTCTGCAGGGAGAGAGGCCTCTATATTCTTTTCGGTACCCCGGAGAGGAGCGTCACACCGGGTCAGTTCGCCGTCTGGTACGGCCTTTATGATCCGGACGACCCCGATGATGCTCCGGAACTTTATGGCAGCGGAGTGCTTTGATTTGCAGATGAAGGAGTTCGAAATCATAAGGAGCACGGGGCAGATTCCCGGCGAGTCCGAGTTGAGGGCCGAAGCGGCAAGGGCTGCCGGCGTCCCCGTGGGCAGGATTGCCGCGGTGAGGGTGCTCAAACGCTCCGTTGATGCGCGCTTCGGAACCCGCTGGCGTTTCCGTGTGGCCGCCTGGCTGGAGGGGGAAGCCGTGGACGAGTACAGGATTCCCGAGTACAGGGACGTGAACGGTGCGCCCGAGGTGATAGTGGTGGGCGCCGGGCCGGCCGGGCTTTTCGCCGCGCTCCGGCTTCTCCAGCTTGGGCTCAAACCGGTCATACTGGAGCGCGGGCGCAATGTCCGCGACCGGCGGCGCGACGTGGCGGCCCTTTCGCGCACCGGTATGGTCGATCCCGATTCGAATTACTGCTACGGGGAGGGCGGCGCCGGAGCCTTTTCGGACGGCAAGCTTTACACCCGCAGTTCGAAACGGGGCGACAACCGCGACGTGCTTTGGCAGTTCGTGCGCTTCGGCGCCCCGGAAAGCATACTGATAGACTCCCATCCCCATTTGGGCAGCGACAGGCTCCCGCAGATTGTCCTGAATATGCGCGAATGCATAGAGTCCCACGGCGGTGTTTACCGCTTCGGGGCCAGGGTGACTTCGATAGCGCGGACCCGGGACGGATTCGAGGTGCGGACGTCCTCTGCGGACAGGTTCGTCGCCTCCGCCGTCATACTTGCCACCGGCCACAGCGCCAGGGACGTATATGAAATGGTCGTAGATGCCGGCGGCTGTCTTCAGGCGAAGGGCTTTGCCCTCGGAGTGAGGGTGGAGCATCCCCAGGAGGTCATAGACAGGTCAAGGCGCAACCATCCTTCGCCGGCTGAATATTCGTTCGTGGAACAGGAGGACGGGAGGGGAGTGTTTTCTTTCTGTATGTGCCCGGGGGGCTCGCTCGTGCCTTCCTCCACTATGCCCGGCACGGTGGTCCTCAACGGCATGTCCAATGCCGCGCGAAGCGGAAGGTACGCCAATGCCGGTGTGGTGGTGCAGATAGAACCCGGGGACATAGCCGGCGCAGACCCGATGAGGCTTATGGATTTCCAGCAGGACGTGGAACGCAGGATGTATGAATTCTGCCGGAGCGCGGGAGCGCCGAATCCGATGGCCGCTCCGGCGCAGAGGATGACGGATTTCTGCCGTGGCAGGCTGTCGGAGACTCTTCCCGCGAGCACGTATCCTCCGGGTGTGGTGAGCGCTCCGCTTCACGAACTGCTGCCGGCGATGGTGGCGGAAAGGTTGCGCAAGGTCTTCCCGCGGGTACCGCTTCCGGGCTATTATACGGGTGCGGCCCTGTTGCTGGGAGTGGAGTCGCGCACTTCTTCACCGGTCAGGATTCTTCGCGACCCCGATACGCTTGAGGCGCTGTCGCTGTCGGGGGTCTTCCCCGCGGGAGAGGGCGCGGGCTATTCGGGAGGCATAGTGTCCAGCGCGATAGACGGAATCAGGTGCGCTGATGCCGCTTCAAGATACGTTTCAGACAATCAAACATCATAGTATTATGGACAGTATAAAGGAAATCTACAAAATCGGCGTCGGCCCTTCCAGCAGTCACACCATCGGTCCCAATCTTGCGGCCGGGCAGTTCAGGAGCCGGCATCCCGATGCGGCATCCTTCCGCGTCACGCTGTACGGCTCGCTGGCCGCTACCGGCAAGGGCCATATGACGGACAAGGCGATATTGAGGGAACTTGAGCCGACCCCCACGCAGATAGTGTGGAGAGAAGACATAGTGCCTGAATTCCACACGAACGGGATGCTTTTCGAAGCGCTTTCCGCGGAGGGGAAAGTGGAGGATTCGTGGACGGTTTACAGTATCGGTGGCGGTACCATCTCCGACGGGACGCAGAGGATACAGTCGCCCCGGGTGTACGAGATGGATTCGCTGAACGAAATCCAGAAGTACATCGAGAAGGAGGGCCTGTCGTTCTGGGAGTACGTGTTCCGTTATGAGGACAAGGACATCAGGGATTACCTCTTGAACGTGTGGGAGCAGATGAAGAAGAGTATCAGGGAGGGCCTTGCGAATGATGAACGCCTTCCCGGCTGTCTGCACGTGAGAAGCAAGGCCAAGCAGTATTTCATACGGGCTTCCGGGATGAAGGACAATCTGCGCAGCCGGTCGCTGGTTATTTCCTATGCCCTTGCCGTGTCCGAGATGAACGCGAGGGGAGGCATTGTCGTGACCGCCCCGACCTGCGGCTCCTGCGGCGTTATGCCTGCAGTCCTCTACCATTTGAGTACGGCCCACAATTTCTCGGACGAAGATATCGTCAAGGCTCTTGCCACGGCGGGACTTTTCGGCAACGTCATCAGGACCAACGCTTCCATCTCGGGCGCCGAAGTTGGCTGCCAGGGGGAGGTCGGGAGCGCCTGCGTTATGGCGGCAGTCGCGGCGAACCAGCTTTTCGGAGGCTCGCCGCAGCAGATAGAGTATGCGGCGGAGATGGCTATGGAGCACAATCTGGGCCTTACCTGCGACCCCATCTGCGGACTTGTCCAGATACCCTGCATAGAGCGCAATCCCATTGCCGCCCTGCGGGCCCTCGACGTTAGTATGTACTCGCTGCTTAGTGACGGCAAGCACATCGTGTCGTTCGACAAGATTGTCGATACGATGCAGCGCACCGGCAAGGACCTGTCCAGCCACTACAAGGAGACCGCGATAGGGGGTCTCGCGATGCTTGATATCCATAAGCGGGGGGAAGAGTGAAATCGGACATCATAGTCATCGGCGGGGGAGCGGCCGGACTGATGGCGGCCTGGTCCGCGGCATCGACTCTGCTCGAAGCCGCTCCGGACAGGTCGTTTCAGGTGACTGTCCTTGAAAAGATGCCGCGTCCCGCAAGGAAGGTGATGATAACCGGCAAGGGCCGATGCAACTTCACCAATCTCAAGGATTGGAACGGGTTCAGCCCGCATATCAGGGCGAATTCCGGTTTTGTGCGTCAGGCATTCTTCAATTTTCCGCCCGCCGCGGCGCTGGATTTCTTCGAGGGACAGGGGATGAAGACGGTGGTGGAGCGCGGTGACAGGGCTTTCCCTGCAAGTTACAAGGCTTCCGACGTGGTGGACACGCTGGTGCGCGCCTGCAACGGAGCGGGTGTCAGGATAGTCACGGAGTCTGCGGTGGAGTCCGTGACCTCCGATGGCCCTTCATCCTTCAGAATCACGGTGGAGGGTGGCGGCGGATATCTGTGCCGCAAGGTCATATTGGCTACGGGCGGGCTGAGCTATCCGGATACCGGCAGCACGGGCGACGGTCTGCGCTGGTCGGAGGAGTTGGGGCATAGGATTGTCCCCACTTTCCCGTCCCTTACCGCCCTGGTGCCGGAAGGTTACAAGACCGGCGGTAAGGGCGGCCATATAGAACGTACGAGGCCTATGACTTCAATGGGCGCCGCGCTTGCCGGCTTGTCCCTGAAGAATGTAGGGGTAAGGCTTATGGTCGGTGATACGCCGGCCGGTGAGGAGTTCGGCGACATCGAGTTCACTGACGGCGGGCTTGAGGGCCCCGCGGGCTTCCAGTTAAGCCGCAAGGCCGTCAAGTCGATGGTCTGCGGCTCGAAGGTCTCCGTGACTGTCGATCTGAAGCCGGCGGAGGATGAGGCGGGGCTGGCGGCGAGGATAGCGGAATTGAAGAAGTCCGTGGACGGGGACCCGCGAAGCCGCGGTGTCCCGGAGGAGAGAAGACGCAGGGTTCTGCTTGGCAAATTGCTGCCGCGTGAACTTGTAAACGTCTTCGCTGCGGTCAAGGTACAGGACCTGGCGGCGGCCCTTAAATCGTGGAGGCTGGATATTGCTGGCTATGTAGGGTACGAGAGGGCGGTCGTGACGGCGGGCGGAGTGAACTTCGCCGACGTCGTCCCCAAGACTTTGGAGTCCAGAAAGGTGCCCGGACTGTATTTCGCCGGGGAGATACTCGACTGTGACTGCGATACGGGAGGCTACAATCTCCAGACCGCTTTCTCCACCGGTGTGCTCGCCGGCAGGTCGGCGGCCCGTTCGCTTTGTGGAGAATAATTCGTATTTTTGTCGGAATCATAAGATTATGAACGTCATAGTTACCGGAGGCGCCGGATTCATCGGCTCTCACGTCGCGAGACTGCTCGTGAACAAGTATCCCGACAGCA
The DNA here is from genome assembly GCA_024401995.1 of Bacteroidales bacterium. Taxonomy (GTDB): domain Bacteria; phylum Bacteroidota; class Bacteroidia; order Bacteroidales; family UBA932; genus Cryptobacteroides. The sequence continues at coordinate 13,778 of JAKSJZ010000022.1, read as the reverse complement.
GAATCATAGTTGTCGACGCCCTGACTTATGCGGGCAATCCCGCAAATCTTGACGACGTCAGGAGGAAGCCCAATTTCCGGTTCGTCAAGGCGGACATCTGCGACTTCGAGGCTATACTGGCCCTTATGAGGGAGGAGAAGGTGGACGGAGTCATCCACCTTGCCGCCGAGACGCACGTCGACCGTTCGATAAGGGATCCCTTCGTGTTCGCCCGCACCAACGTGATGGGGACGCTGAGCCTGCTCGAGGCGGCGAGGCGCTATTGGGGTGAGACGGGCGGGTTCACCGCACCGGACGGCGGCAGGAGGCTGTTCTACCATATCAGCACCGACGAGGTGTACGGTGCGCTCGACCTTACCTGTCCGGAAGGTGTCGTGCCTGAATTCGCGCCGGCCGGCGCACACCCCGCCTACGGAAAGGATTTCTTCACCGAGGATCTCAAATACAGCCCCCATTCCCCGTACAGCGCGTCGAAGGCGTCCAGCGACCATTTCGTCAGGTCCTACCACGATACCTACGGTATGCCCACCCTGGTCACCAACTGTTCCAACAACTACGGGCCATATCAGTTCCCTGAGAAGCTCATACCTTTGGTAATCAACAATATCCGTACGCGCAGGGAGATTCCGGTATATGGCCGCGGAGAGAACGTCCGCGACTGGCTTCACGTCGAGGACCACGCCCGTGCCGTCGATCTGGTGTTCCACAGGGGTGAGCCCGGCTCCACCTACAATATAGGCGGCTTCAACGAGTGGAAGAACATAGATATCATCAGACTGATAATAAAGGTCGCGGACCGTCTGCTCGGCCGTAAGGAGGGGGAGGACCTCGGACTCGTCACTTTCGTCAGGGATCGTGCCGGACACGACCTGAGGTATGCCATAGATTCGTCGAAGATCCGGCGCGAACTGGGCTGGACTCCGGAGTATTCCTTCGAGGAGGGTATCGAGCAGACCGTAAGGTGGTACCTGACGAACACGGCCTGGCTCGACGCCGTCACTTCCGGAGAGTATCTGAAGTATTACGATTCGATGTATGGTGTATAGGACGCTCTCCGACTCGGAGTACCGTTCCGTCGGGGAAAGGATACTCTTCGAGGACAACCATCTTCTTGTAATCAACAAGTTGCCCGGAGAAATAACCCAGGGTGACCGTACCGGTGACGAATGTCTGGCGGAGACGCTCAAGGCATTCGTCGCGCAGCGCGATTCGAAGCCGGGGCACGTGTTTATGGGTGTTCCGCACCGCCTGGACAGGCCCTGCAGCGGGATATGCGTCTTCGCGAAGACCGACAAGGCTCTCGGGAGGATGTCGGCCCTGTTCCGCGACGGCGCCGTCCGCAAGATATACTGGGCCCTGTGCTGCGGCAGGCCGGAAGCGGATGAGGGAAGCCTTGAAAACTGGCTGGGGCGCAACGAGAAGCAGAACAAGGCCTATGTCGTGGACGGGAAGAAAGGGGAGGCGAAGCTTGCAAGGCTCAATTACCGGTATCTGCGCAGCACCGACAGATATCATCTTGTCGAGGTCGAACTTCTTACCGGCCGGCATCATCAGATACGCTGCCAGCTGTCCCATATCGGGTGCCCCATAAAGGGGGATTTGAAGTATGGCGCGCCGCGCTCCAATCCCGACGGTGGAATATGCCTGCATTCGCGGGAGGCTTCCTTTGTCCACCCGGTTACAAAACGGCCTCTGACAGTCACGGCGCCGCTTCCTCCCGGTTGGAAGGGATTCGGTTTGTGACATTTTGTCAGCAAAAACGGTTTGGCACAAGTTTCGATGATATGTGGGGCGGAAACCAAAATTTTGAAAAGATATGGGAAAAATCATCGGAATTGACCTCGGTACCACGAATTCGTGCGTAGCCGTTATGGAAGGCAATCAGCCTACCGTCATCATCAATGACGAGGGTGCCCGCACAACCCCTTCCGTAGTGGCGTTCACCGATAACGGCGAGCGCAAGGTCGGAAGCCCTGCCAAGAGACAGGCAATCACCAACCCCAACAACACCATCTTCTCGATAAAGAGATTTATGGGTGAGACCTTCGACCAGGTGTCGAAGGAAGTGTCCAGAGTTCCCTACAAGGTGGCGAAGGGTGAAAACAACACCCCCCGCGTCGATATCAAGGGCAAGATGTATTCTCCTCAGGAGATATCCGCGATTATCCTTCAGAAGATGAAGAAGACCGCCGAGGATTACCTCCGTCAGGGTGTCACCGAGGCCGTCATCACCGTGCCCGCCTACTTCTCCGACTCCCAGCGTCAGGCGACCAAGGAGGCCGGCAAGATTGCGGGACTTGACGTGAAGCGAATCATCAACGAACCCACGGCCGCGGCGCTTGCGTACGGTCTGGACAAGAAGAACAGGAATATGAAGGTAGCCGTCTATGACCTTGGCGGCGGTACTTTCGATATCTCCATCCTCGAACTCGGAGACGGCGTCTTCGAGGTCAAGTCCACCAACGGGGACACCCATCTCGGTGGAGATGACTTCGACCAGGCCATCATCGACTGGCTTGCCGCCGAGTTCACCGCCGAGAATCCCGGTATGGACCTGAAGAAGGACCCTATGGCCCTGCAGCGCCTGAAGGAGGCTGCCGAGAAGGCGAAAATCGAGCTCTCCAACGCTGCTTCCGCAGAGATCAACCTGCCTTACATCACGGCGGTTGACGGTATGCCCAAGCATCTTGTGAAGAGCCTGACCCGCGCCAAGCTCGAAGCGCTCTGCGACGACCTCTTCCGCCGCTCGATAGAGCCTTGCCGCAAGGCCCTGGATGATGCGAAGCTTTCGGCCTCCCAGATAGACGAGGTGCTTCTTGTGGGCGGCTCCACACGTATCCCCAAAGTGCAGGAGATGGTTAAGGAATTCTTCGGCAAGGAGCCCAACCGTTCGGTCAACCCCGATGAGGTTGTGGCTATCGGCGCCGCGATTCAGGGCGGAGTTCTCGCCGGAGACGTGAAGGACGTGCTTCTTCTTGACGTCACTCCTTTGAGCCTCGGAATCGAGACGCTCGGCGGGGTTATGACCAGGCTTATCGACAGCAACACGACCATTCCCGTCCACAAGGAGCAGGTGTTCTCCACGGCTGCCGACAATCAGCCGTCGGTGGAGATCAGAGTGCTTCAGGGTGAGCGCCCGATGGCAAAGGACAACAAGCAGATAGGCGTGTTCCATCTGGACGGCATAGCTCCCGCTCCGCGCGGAGTGCCGCAGATTGAGGTAAGCTTCGATATCGACACCAACGGTATCCTGAGCGTGTCCGCCAAGGACAAGGCCACCGGCAAGGAGCAGCACATCCGCATCGAGGCTTCGAGCGGCCTGAGCGACGAGGAGATTCAGAGGATGCGCGACGAGGCTAAGGCGAACGAGGAGGCCGACAAGGCGGAACGCGAGAGGGTTGACAAGATAAACAATGCCGACGGTATGGTATTCCAGACGGAGAAGAACCTGAAGGAGTACGGCGACAAGATTCCCGCCGACAAGAAGAACGCCATCGAGACGGCTTGCGCATCCTTGAAGAAGGCTGTGGAGGAGAAGAATCTCGAGGACATCGACAAGTTCAGCAAGGAGCTCGAGTCGGCCTGGCATGCCGCATCCGAAGATATGGCGAAGGCTGCACAGGGCGGTGCCGCAGGCCCCGATCCAAACGGGTTCAACCCTGCCGGCGGCCAGCCGCAGAACGGCCCCGAAGAAGCTCCGGACGAGCAGTGATGACGTCCGCCAGTTTCAGGGCGGCGGCAATATTGAGGGCGGAATCCGAAGGGGTTCCGCCTTTTTCTTTGGATATTCCGCCGCAGATATCGACTCCGGCAATCTCCCTTCCCTCAATCGATACGCTTATCTGCGCGCACAGTTCTTCCAATGTGAGCGATCCCTGGTCCCAGTCGGTCCGGGCATATTCCTTCGAAAGGATATCCAGGTCTATCGACAGATACAGGGGGAGCAGCGGATTCGGATTGCCGTGAATGCCTCCGCGACCGTCAACCCATACGGTGGACCGGAGTGACGGTATGTGCTTTCTGGCTGACGCAACCCATCCCCCGCAGGACAGCAGCTCCTCCCCGAACGCTCCGGGCTGGTCGTCGGGATGATTGTCGAAAAGCATCAGTTCGAATGGGGCGGGGATCTCTTCCATTAGGAAGAAACTCAAATAATGGTAGTCTCCGCTGTCCAACAGGCATATCGGAGGCTTCGGCCCGGCTTCCTTCAGTGCGGAGCGTATCGTCGCGGCTGATTCGGCATCGCAGTAGCACGACGTCCCGCCCATATCCGACAGGTCGATGGATGAAGCGGCGGGGAAATCCTCCCAGACACCCGAAAAATTGATGCGGAAAATGTCTTTCACAGCCGCTAAGGTAATGGTTTTTTCGAAAATTGTGTTATATTTGTAAGGTCGTGTAAGGAAGACGGATGGAAACGGAAGAGCAATATCCCCTTGACCCCGAGAAGGTTTATATCTCCACGGATGTGTTGACCCTCGATTGTGAGGATGGGCCGAAGACGCTCAAGATGGGGGTGTGGATAAATTATGATCCGGTCCGTATCCACCGTATGATTATCCGCGAAAAGGTCCTTCAGGTTGACCAGTACGAGGTTCTCAATCCTCTTGTGTCGAAGCTCAGGCGGGCCGATCCGGAGTATTTCCGCCGTTTCATGGGCTTGAGGATGGTGATTGATTTTCCAGGCTATGATACCGGAGTCGTGGCGAAGATTCCTTACGAGAACGACCCCGTCGGTTTCTACAAATGGTGGAGGAAGGGCCGCCACGAGGATAAGGTCCATCTCAACGCGGCATACCAGATTATGCTGTTCCAGAAGGTGGCTATGATGGCTCCCGGAGTGGTGCTTAAGAAGGACCTCGAATTTATCAAGCAATGACTATGGATTCAGACTTGAAGAAAACCTGTCTTCACGACTTTCACGTGGAGCTGGGAGCGAAGATGAGCCCTTTTGCGGGTTATGATATGCCTATCCAGTATTCCGGGATAGCTGCCGAGCATGAAGCGGTCCGCAAGGCCGTCGGCGTGTTCGACGTATCGCATATGGGCGAGATATTCGTGTCCGGGCCCGATGCCGAAGTGTTCATCAACCGCATATTCACCAATGACGTGCGCCTGCTTGCGGACGGGGCTGTCCAGTATGGTATGATGCTTTATCCCGACGGCGGCACGGTCGATGACCTTCTGGTTTACAGGGAGGCCGAGGGCAGGTATCTGCTGGTGGTCAATGCCGCCAATATCGACAAGGATGATGCCTGGATAAGGGAGCATTCCGCCGGCTACGACGTCATCGTGGACAATGAGTCGGAGGCTTTCGGACAGATTGCCGTACAGGGGCCCTTGAGTGAGAAAACGGTGGTCGGGGTGCTCGGCCTCTCCGAGGCTTCGTCGCTCGGCTTCTATACCTTCGTCTCTCTTGGGGGCGTAGGCAATGGCAGGATAATCCTGAGCCGTACCGGCTATACGGGGGAGGACGGCTTCGAGATTTATGCCTCCCACGAGGATATACGCGCGATGTGGCAGAAGCTTGTCGCGGCGGGAGTTACCCCCTGCGGGCTTGGTTGCCGTGATACGCTCCGTTTCGAGGCCGGGCTGCCTCTCTACGGCGACGAACTGTCGGAGACCATATCTCCAGTGATGGCCGGGCTGGGTATCTTCTGCAAGCTGGACAAGGAGAATTTCATAGGGCGGGATGCGCTTGTCGCCCAGAAGCGGGACGGTACGAAGACCCGGCTCGTGGGTATCGAGGTTCTGGACAGGGCCATACCGCGTGCCGGTTATGACGTGGAGCTTAAGGACGGCGGCGTGATAGGGAAGGTTACGACAGGATACCGTTCCCCGAGCCTTGACAGAAGCCTTTGTTTCGCCCTTGTGGACAGCGCTTATGCCGCGCTCGGTACGGAACTTTGCGTCCGCATCCACCGTCAGGCGCTGAAGGCGGTTGTGGTGAAGAAGAGATTTTATCAGACCAATTATAAAAAGTAGAATATGAGCAATATCAAAGAAGGACTGCTTTATAGCGAGTCGCACGAGTGGGTGTATGTGGACGGGAACGTGGCAATCATCGGTGTGTCCGATTTCGCGCAGGAAGAGATGGGTGACATCACCTATGTTGATGTGCCCTGTGCAGTTGACGACGTAGTCAAGGCGGGTGAGGATTTCGGCGCTCTGGAGAGCGTGAAGGCCTCTTCCGACCTTTATTCTCCGGTGAGCGGCACCGTAGTGGCCGTCAACGCCGCCCTTGACGCAAATCCCGCGGCGATCAACGAGGACCCGTACGGAGCCTGGATTATCAAGATCGAAATGTCCGACACGTCCGAGCTTGATTCGCTCCTCAAGCCTGCGGCTTATGCGCAGATAGCGAAGTAGCCGGTTATGGGAGCCTTTTCCTACTTCCCGGCGACTCCGTCGGACATTGAATTGATGCTCAGGCGCATCGGGGTGAAGAGTCTGGATGACCTCTATTCCGATGTCCCCGGCGATTTCATGTTCGGGGGGGAATATGATCTTCCCGCCGCGATGACGGAGCAGCAGGTGAGGGATTTCTTCAAGTCCCTTGCCGGTGCCGACCCGAAGCTCAAGGTGTTTGCCGGAGCGGGCGCGTATGACCATTACACGCCTTCAGTCATACCTTATGTCACGTCCCGCAGCGAGTTTCTGACAGCGTACACGCCTTATCAATGCGAGATTTCGCAAGGGACCCTGCGCTATGTATTCGAGTGGCAGACAATGATATGTGAACTTACCGGGTTGGACGTGGCGAATGCGTCGATGTACGACGGGCCCACTGCCGCCGCGGAGGCCGTGAGGATGTGCGTCGCTTCTGCGCGCCGCCGTTCCACGGTGGTCGTATCCTCGCTGTTGTTGCCGCAGGTGCTTGAAGTTGTCGGTACCTATGCGAAGTGGGGTGGAGTCAATATCAAGGTTGCCGGAGATGTCGCCGGAGCTGTCAGCGAATATGCCGACGACCTTGCCGGCGTGATTGTCCCCGGTATCGACAGGTACGGCAGGATTGTCGATTTGTCGGGTATTGCCGATGCCGCCCACAAGGCGGGGGCTCTTATGGTCGAATATTGTGACCCGTCGGCCCTTGCCGTGCTGAAGACGCCTGCGGAGTGGGGAGCCGACGTCGCTGTCGGAGACGGCCAGTCACTCGGTATTCCTCTCAACTACGGAGGACCTTATGTGGGTTTTATGGCCTGCCGCAGCGAACATATGCGCAAACTTCCCGGCAGGATTGTGGGCGAGAGCAGGGACAGCGAAGGACGGCGGTGCTATGTGCTTACCTTGCAGGCCCGCGAACAGCATATACGGCGCGAGAAGGCAACGTCGAACATCTGCTCCAACGAGTCACTTATGGCTCTCTGGTGTACGGTATATCTTTCGCTTATGGGCCCCGAAGGTATGAAGAGGGTTAATGCGCTCTGCCATGAGCGTTCCCATATGCTTTACAGGGAGTTGCTTTCCACCGGTCTTTTCGAGGAGGCGTTTCCGGGGGCTGATTTCATAAAGGAGTTCGCCCTGCGCCCCCTTGTCTCCTCTGACACGCTTCAGCAGGCGCTTCTTAAGGCCGGTTATTTTGCGGCCCTGAAGGTTGACGGCGAGGATCTGGTGACTTTCTGCGCCACCGAGAAACGCACCGTGGAGGAGATAGAGGGACTTGTGAAAGCGGTTTGCAGTCTTAAGGAGGATAGGAAATGAGATACTACGACAGACTTGTTTTCGAATTGTCCAAGCCTGGGAGGGTCGGTTTTTCGTTGCCGGACGCTTCCGAAGGGCTTGCCGCATTGTCCGGAATCGATTCGCGCCTTATGCGTTCCGTGCCGGCCAGGCTGCCCGAGGTGACGGAGGTTGACGTCGTGCGACACTATACCAATCTGTCCCAGATGAATTTCGGAGTGGATACCGGCTTCTATCCTTTGGGCAGTTGTACGATGAAGTACAATCCGAAGGTCAACGAGGAGATCTCCGGCGTGTTCGCCGACGTTCATCCCCTGCAGCCCGAGAGTACGCTGAAGGGTGTGAAGACAGTATATGACTGTCTCGGGAAGAGTCTCTCGGCGATAACCGGGATGAAGAAGTTCACGTTCCTTCCCTGCGCCGGCGCACACGGGGAGTTGACAGGACTTATGCTTATACGGGAGTATCACCTGCGCAGGGGAGATACCGCGCGCACCAAGGTCATTGTGCCCGACAGCGCGCACGGCACGAACCCGGCCAGCGCGGCTGTCTGCGGACTGGAGATAGTCCAGGTCAAGTCGGATGCGTCCGGCCTGGTCGACGTTGAGTCCCTGAAGCCTCTGCTCGGACCTGACGTGGCGGCCATAATGATGACCAATCCGAACACTCTCGGCCTGTTCGAGAGCAACATCAAGTCCATTGCGTCGATGGTGCACGAGGCCGGCGCCCTGCTTTATTATGACGGAGCCAATATGAATCCTCTGGTCGGCGTGGCGCGTCCCGGCGATATGGGCTTCGACGTTATGCACCTTAATCTCCACAAGACTTTTTCGACACCTCACGGTGGCGGCGGTCCCGGCAGCGGGCCGGTCGGAGTCGGAGAAAAGCTTGTCGATGTTGTCGACAGCCAGAAGGTCAGCGGGTTCCACGGCAATTTCGCCGTGATGCTGCGCGCCCTGGCGTACATACTTATGCTTGGCAGGCAGAACGTGGGGATGGTCGGGAGGCTGTCCACGCTCAATGCAAATTACATAAAGGAAAGTCTGAAGGACAGTTTCAAACTTCCCATTCCGTCGGTGTGCAAGCACGAATTCGTCTTCGACGGGCTGGCAGATGACGGCTCCGACGGAGGTTCGCGTCCGGGCGCTTCAACGCTTGACGTGGCCAAGAGGCTTCTCGACTTCGGATTCCACGCTCCCACGATTTATTTCCCGTTGCTGTTCCATCAGGCAATAATGATAGAGCCGACGGAGACGGAATCGTTGGAGACTATGGATGCCTTCATAGATGTCATGCACAAAATTGCGGAAGAGGCGAAGAAGGATCCGGAGGTGCTGAGAAGCGCCCCGCATACGACTCCCGTCGGACGTCCCGACGAGACTGCCGCCGCCCGCAATCCTATTCTTAAATACTCGTTCGAGTAGATGAAAGGTTTCAAGATTCCCTCGTCCTCGGAAGGACTGGATTTGCAGTGTGTGGTGTGCGCACCCGATGGCAAGCGTCCCAAGGGGGTCGTGATGGTGTTGCACGGGATGGGGGAGCATAAGGAAAGGTATGTCCTGTTTATGGAGTGGCTGGCGCTGCAGGGCTATGCCAGCGTGTGCTATGACCAGCGCGGACACGGGGCTTCGGTGAAGTCGCCGAATGACGTCGGTTATGTTCACGGGGGCTGGCGTGCGGCGGTCGCGGATGCGCGGGCTGTGGCGGAGTACGTCGCGTCCAGGTATGGCGCCATTCCGTTCGTGGTTTTCGGTCACGGGGCAGGGTCGCTTCTGGCAAGATCCTTTGTCAAAAGATATCCCGAGGGAGTCGATATGCTTTTCGTATGCGGCTGCCCGTCGGACCAGCCGAAGAAATATCTGGGTTGGGCGGCGGCGACGGCCGTCAGTCTGCTGTGCGGGGCGAGATTCCGCCCCCGGTTCTTCCAGAAGATGATGTTCTGGAATTTCAACGGCAAGTTTGCCGGTGAAGGTTATCCGGCGGCGTGGATCTGTTCGGACAAGTCGGCGCTGAACGACTATCACAATGACAGATTCTGCCAGACCTGCTATACCGCCAATGGCTTCAAGGCCATTTTCGGATTGATGATAGACTGTTATTCTTCCAGAGGCTGGAAAGTCCCGGGGCACAGCATGCAGGTACATTTTCTGTCCGGCGCCGACGACCCCTGCCTGGTGTCGGACGAGGCACTGAGCAAATCGGCCTCGAAGATTGTCCGGGCCGGCTACCTTAACGTGGACGTCACCCTTTATCCGGGTATGCGCCACGAGATTCTTAACGAGACTCTGCGGCTGGATGTCTGGAAGGACATCCTTCAGAAACTCCCCTGAACCGTAATTATTCGGCGCTGATGGCCTCCTGAGGGCAGACCTCTTCGCAGGCTCCGCAGTCGAGGCATACGTCAGGGTCTATGGAATAGACGTCTCCTTCCTTTATCGCTCCGGCGGGACATTCAGCAAAACAGGAACCGCAGGCGATGCATTTGTCGGGGTTGATTTTATGTGCCATATCTTATGGATATATTGGTTTTGTCAAATGCAAAGATACTTCTATAAATTTGATTTGTCAAGTTGGCTCTGAAATAATTTTTGAGTAAATTTGCGTTTGATGAAGTTGGTCCTTGCGATACTGTCCTTCCTGATTTCTTCCGGGATCGAATTCGGCGGCATAGTCGAGTTCGACAGGGTAGTGCATGATTTCGGGAAGGTGGGCCGCGACGACGGCGAACTTGTGGCCTCCTTCAACGTCAGGAACAACTCCTCGGAGCCGGTGACGATTTATTCGGTAGTGAGTTCCTGCGGGTGTACGGTGGCCAGTTGGACTCGGGAGAGCATTCCGTCGGGAGGAAGCGGGCAGGTGGAGGTGACCTACCTCAACGACGAGGGGCCGTACCCGTTCGACAAGACGGTTAAGGTATATGTGTCCGGGCTTCAAAAGCCCGTCACACTTCATGTTAAAGGTATAGTGGACTGATGGCGGAAGAGATATTGCAGCAGGCTTATGATGATTCCAGCATTGTGACGCTGGAGGGCGCCGAACATATACGCAGGCGCCCCGGCATGTATATCGGCAGGCTTGGCGACGGCCGCAACCCAAGTGACGGTATCTATGTGCTGTTGAAGGAGATAATCGACAACTCCATAGACGAGTACGCGATGGGGTTCGGCAAGGTCATAAAGGTCCGGCTGGAAGACAACGAGGTCAGCGTACGGGATTTCGGCCGGGGTATTCCCCTCGATTCTGTGGTGAAGGTGGTCAGCATTCTCAATACCGGCGGCAAGTTCGATGACAAGGTGTTCAAGAAGTCGGTGGGACTGAACGGAGTGGGAACGAAGGCCGTGAACGCGCTTTCGGAGCGTTTTTACGTGTGCTCTTACCGCGACGGCGAGTCTTCCTGGGCCCGATTCGAGAGAGGACGCCTTGTGGAGCAGGGAAGGGAGGCTTCCGGTGAGAAGAACGGAACGCTTGTGGTTTTCTCCCCCGATCCGAAGATGTTCATAGGCTTCAACTACAACGTCGAGACGGTGGAGACGATGATGAGGAACTACTCCTACCTCAAGAGGGGCTTGAGTCTGGACTTCAACGGTACGGTCTACAAGTCGGAGAACGGGCTTCTCGACCTTGTGAACGAGACCATCTCGGAGACTCCGCTGTATCCGCCCATTCATCTTGAGGGCGAGGACATAGAGGTCGTGCTTACGCACGGCAACGCCTACGGGGAGAACATTGCCTCGTTCGTCAACGGGCAGAACACCCGCGAGGGAGGTACCCATCTGGCGGCATTCAGAGAGGCGGTCGCCAAGACCATAAAGGATTTCTTCAAGAAGAATTATTTGCCGGAGGACTGCCGGCAGGGCATTGTGGGTGCGGTCAGCATCCAGATTCAGGAGCCCACCTTCGAGGCGCAGACGAAGACGAAGCTGGGCTCGCTCTATGTCTGGGATAAGCAGGACAGCGGCGAGCACGGCCCGACAATCCGCACTTTTGTCAATGACTTCGTCTCAAAGGCGCTGAATGACTATCTGACCATCCACAAGGAAATTGTCCCGATACTCGAGGAAAAGATAAAGTCCTCGCAGAAGGAGCGTGAGGAGATTGCCGGTATCCAGAAGAAGACCCGCGAAAGAAGCAAGCGTACCAGCGTTTATAATTCGAAGTTGCGCGACTGCCGGTACCATCTCTGCGACAAGCGCACGGAGAAGACGGAGGAGTTCATAGAAAAGTCCAGCATATTCATCACGGAGGGTGATTCCGCTTCCGGTACGATAACGAAAGCCCGCGATGCGAATTTCCAGGCCGTATTTTCCCTGAGGGGCAAGCCCATCAACTGTTTCAAGGAGAGCCACAAGAAGGTGGCCGAGAACGAGGAGCTCAATCTCCTGATCAATGCGCTTGGAGTCGAGGATGACCTGGAGAATCTCAGGTACAACCAGATAGTCGTCGCAACCGATGCCGATGACGACGGTATGCATATCCGTATGCTGGTGGTGACTTTCTTTATGAAATACTATCCCGACCTGATACGTCGCGGCCACGTCCATATATTGCAGACCCCGCTTTTCAGGGTCCGGAACCGTAAGGACACCGCTTACTGCTATTCGCCGGAGGAGAAGGAGAAGTCCGTGGAGAAGATGGGGAAGGACGCGGAGATAACACGATTCAAGGGTCTGGGAGAGATTTCCTATTCGGAGTTCAAGGACTTCATCGGTGACGGGATGAGGCTCGACCCGGTAAGTCTTGCCGACGAGGAGAGCATATCGGACATAATGACCTTCTATATGGGGGACAATACTCCCGAGCGCCAGAGGTTCATCCGGCTCAATCTACGGAGCGAGAAGGAGATGGAGGACGTCGATTTGTAACGGTATGAGTTCCGGCTGGTCACGATTCTGCGGATGGGCCCTGCGCAAGATGGGCTGGACTGTTGACGGGGACGCCGCTTCGGAGAGAGTGTGCGTGATTCTGGGGGTGCCGCATACCTCCATTGCGGATTTTCTGGTATCGTACCTTTTCTACACGAGTATAGGCCATACGGCGCACATCATGATAAAGAAGGAGTTCTTCCATTGGCCGCTCGGCCCGTTGCTCAAGTCTCTGGGATGCATCCCCGTGGACCGCTCCAACGGCGCCACCGTATTGCGTAGCGTGATTACGGCCGCGGAAAAGGCGGAAGGCGAGTTCCACCTGTGTCTTTCTCCCGAAGGCACGCGCCAGCCTGTTCACAAGTGGAAGATGGGCTACCATAAGATGGCCCGTGCCCTTGGCTGCCCGGTGTATCTCGGGTATTTCGACTGGGGAACGAAGCATATCGGGGTAGGCCGGCGTTTCGATCCGGGCGATGACCCCAGGGCGGATACCGACAGGATCCAGCAGATATATGAGGATATGCATCTGGGCGCAAGGCACCCCGAATTGTATGTGACAAAATAACGTTTGCAATGATACTTTTTCAAAGCGATTATCTTGAGGGCGCACTTCCGGAGGTACTCGAGGCTCTTTCAAGGACAAATCTTGAGCAGACCCCCGGTTACGGGCACGACGACTACTGTGCGAAGGCCGCCGGGATTGTGAGGAGGATATGCGGCGCACCGAAGGCGGAAGTGCATTTCATGGTGGGCGGCACCCAGACGAACAAGACGGTCATAGCTTCGATACTGAAGCCTTATCAGGGAGTTATGTGCGCCGATACCGGCCATATCAGCGTCCACGAGACAGGAGCGATAGAACAGTCCGGGCACAAGGTGCTTGTCCTGCCTTCGAAGGACGGCAGGATATCGGCTGATGCCGTTGATGCGGCGATGGAGGCGCATTTTGCGGAGGGGGCCCCCGAACATTGCGTGCAGCCGGGGATGGTATATATCTCTTTCCCGACCGAGCTCGGTACGCTTTATTCGAAGAAGGAACTCCGTGATTTGAGGAAGGTATGCTCCAAGTGGAGGCTTCCGCTTTATATCGACGGGGCGAGGCTCGGCTATGGGCTTGCGTCCGAAGGCTGCGACGTCGCCCTGAAGGATATCGCACAGATTGCCGATGTGTTCTATATCGGAGGTACAAAGCAGGGAGCCCTCTTCGGGGAAGCGGTGGTGATATGCAACGAC
>JAKSJZ010000021.1 GCA_024401995.1 Bacteroidales bacterium | reverse complement strand
CGGCAGTGCTTCTTGATTTCCTCGTGGGCGAACTTGATGGACTCGAGCATATCGTGCTCGCTGACTTCCTTCATCTCGCCCTCCACCATCATTATGTTCTCCTCCGTGGCTGCCACCATAAGTTCGAGGTCGGCCCTCTCCATATCGGAGAAGGACGGATTGATGACGAACTGTCCGTCGATGCGGCATACCCTCACCTCGGATATGGGCCCGAGGAAAGGGAGGTCGGACGTCGCAAGGGCGCAGGACGCTGCCAGACCGGCGAGAGCATCGGGCTGAGTATCCTTTTCGGCGCTGATAAGCGTCACGTTGACAAATACTTCCAGATGGAAATCATCCGGCCACAGAGGCCTGATGGGACGGTCGATGAGCCTGGATATGAGCACCTCATAATCCGAAGCCTTCCCTTCCCTCTTCATAAATCCTCCGGGGAAACGTCCCGCAGAGTAATACTTCTCCCTGTAATCCACGGTGAGGGGCATGAAGTCGGTCCCCTCCTTCACTTCGTCGGCGGCGCACACTGTCGCGAGGAGCATCGTGCCCCCCATCTTCACCACCGCAGAACCGGCGGCCTGCTTGGCCAGCTTGCCGGTCTCGATCTCAATCACGCGGCCATCCGCGAGAGTGATCTTCTTGTTGATAATGTTCATTATTGTTTCCTTTAACGTCTTTTCTTCAAAAAAGGGATGACTCCACCTTGAAATCATCCCTTTGGGGTTTCCTATGTCTATCGACGGAGACCGAGCTCCTTGACGATGTTACGGTATCTCTCGATGTCAACCTGCTGGAGATAATCCAGGATCTGACGTCTCTTGCCGACCAGGCGCAGGAGGCTGCGGCGCGTAACCACGTCCTTCTTGTTGCGCTTCACGTGCTCGGTAAGATGAGCGATACGGTAGGAAAACAGTGCAACCTGACTCTCTGCAGAACCGGTGTCCTTGTTAGACTTCCCGTACTTCGCGAAAATCTCTTGCTTCTTTTCTGGCATAAGGTATTCAGCCATAGTGCAAAAAATTTAATAAAACAATCCGCCCCGGGCCCCTTGCCCGAAGCGGGTGCAAAGATATTCAAAAAAATCGTAATCGCAAAACCGTCAATCATCCCGGTCGCGCACGCACCTGACGGACGCGGCGAAACCTCCGTCATCCACGCCGGGCAGGCACATCACGTCATTGCTGTACTTGTGGAGATAGCGCACGACAAGCTTGTCTGCGTCAAGACGGCTCCAGAAGGAGGCATAATCCCCAAGCGTAGTGAACGAATACGATTCTCCGGCCACGGTGGCATACCCGCAGGGCATGGCATAGAACTTCGCCGAATTGGTTATCTTCACGTCGGGATAATACTGCCAGAGCCTTTCGTTGAAAAGCCTCGCGTCAACCATCAGGGAGCCTGCAATACCCTTGAAAGGATATCCCTTCTCCGCATCGCCGCAGCCGAGCGCCGTCGCAAGGTCCACCCACTCATCCTCCGTCGAAAGATGCCACCCCTCCGGGCATACCTGTCCGTTCCTTGCTTCGTCCGCAGTGAGATAATTGCCGAAAATGGGGCCCATTACGGGACTGCTCGCATAAGGGCGGCCCAGATAATACTCGTTGGTAGCCAGCCACTCGTTGCCGCCTATGGTTATGGAATACATTGGGCACACGAAATCAGGTCTCGAGTCGTCATAACCTATAAAGAGACTGTCCAGACCGTCGAGCCCGGTCACGGACCCCGAATCCCTGTCCGGGTTTATGATTGTGAAACTTTTAGACAGCGAAGAATTGTAATACCCGGAGGCGAAACCTACCGCCGTAATGGTGAACTTTCCTATGGTATCGGGCACGTCATACGCGAACTTGACAGCGGTGCTGTCCCCATCCACCCTCAGCGTATCCTTCTCCCCGGTTATGGGCTTAATCACGTAAATCCCCACTGTACTGCTGTACTTGTCCGTTGCCTTGAACAAACCGTAAGGCTCTATCTCGAAATGGTCACCCGCTTCCACAAACTCCGGCACGTCGAACTTCATCGAGCCGTTCATATACAGGCTTGTGGTCTCGGTGGTGTTTTTCTTGCAACCGAACGCGACCGCCACGGCGGAGGCGAAGATGGTGAATGCTCTGGCTATCTTCATCTGTCTGTCCTTTTCAACCTGCAAATATGCAAATTTTTAATTACATTTGTGCAAACACCGTTCCCAAAACAGAGCAGACCCAATGAAATCACCGGCCGTCAAATTGCTGCTTGCCGCATTTGCGCTGACGCTTGCCGCATCCTGCTCGAAAGGATACCTGTCCTTCAGCGGATATGCACAGGGTGGCGTATATACCATACAGTACAATGCATCAGGCACAAAAGTCGCTCCGGCAACGGTAAGGGACAGTGTGGAGGCCCTCCTGTCGGCGATAGACCGTTCGTTGTCGGGATACAACGCATCCTCGACCCTGAGCCGGCACAACCGCGGCGAAAAGACGGAAGACGACCCCCTGTTCGACCTTGCGCTGGCGCAGGCGGAGACATATTTCGGAATGACAGGCGGCGCCGTGGACTGCTGGTCCGCGCCCGTCTTCGACCTGTGGGGATTCGGATTCGACCCCTCGACAGGTGATATCCCCTCCCCCGACGACATCCGGGAAGCGCTGCGCCGGAGCGCGGCAAGGAGCCAGGTCAACTTCAACGCCTTCGCGCAAGGGCTCAGCTGCGACCTGGTGGCGCAGTACCTGAAAAGCATCGGGGTGAAGGACCTGCTGGTCGACATCGGGGAGATCTACTGTGAAGGCAGCAACCGGCGCGGAGAAGGATGGACCATAGGCATCGACAACCCGCGCGACGGCAACGACACGCCCGGAGCGGAGCTGAAGGGTGTGTGGACGTCGGACAAGGGAGGGCACGGCGTAGTTACCTCGGGCAATTATCGCAAATTCTACGTCAAGGACGGCAGGAAATACTCCCACACAATCGATCCGAAGACCGGACTTCCGGTCACACACAGTCTTTTGAGCGCAACGATAGTGGCCCCGAGCGCATCGCTGGCCGACGCCATAGCCACCGGACAGCGCACAAGCATACATACTGTCCGAGCCCGACATAGAAGGCTGTCTGATTGTCTCAGACAGCATATGGCACTCACCTGGCTTCAGGTATAGCCTCCAGGACGGCTTTTAGGAACTCCCACGAATTCTTCACCGAAGGTATGTGGGTCCTCTCGTCCGGAGAGTGGGGATACTTGATGGTCGGCCCTATGGAAACCATCTCCCAATGAGGGTATTTGGCTCCAAGCAGCGCACATTCGAGCCCGCCGTGGGTTGCCAGAACGTTCATCCCGCGGCCGAACATCTTCCTGTGCGTGGAGTCCAGAAGCGAGATAAGCGGCGTACCGGGCTTGGGAATCCACCCGGAGTAGCCTCCGACGAACTTGATGCGTGCCCCCGCCATCTCGAAGATTATTCTGACCCTCTCGGCAAGTTCCGCCTTCGAGAAGTCAATCGCACTCCGCATAAGGGAGACGACCTTGACGTGGCCGCGCTCCGCCCTTACTATCGCGAGGTTTATCGAAGTCTCCGTCAACCCCTCCATGCTGCGGCTCATCCTGATGACGCCTGAAGGGCAGGCAATCACCGCCTTCAGCACATTGGACATAACCTCAGTATCGATATGGCGTGAGGGAACTTTCTTCAGAGGCTCCACGTTCAGGAGCATCGATGGATCGCTCTCCTTATACACGCTGACCGTATTCCTGAAGTAATTCCTTATGGAACGCACCGCTGCAACGGCCTTGCTCTCCGGCACCAGCACGGTAGCCTCGGCCTCGAAGGGAATGGCGTTGCGCAGACTCCCCCCGCTTATCGCAGCCACCTTGCCGTCGCACTTTTCCAGTATGGGGAGCAGGGCGTAAGCCATAATCTTGTTGGCATTGGCCCTGTAAAGCGAGATATCCATACCGGAATGACCGCCTTGAAGGCCTTTCACAACCACCTTGAAGGCCTTGTGCCCGGCAGGAACAGCCTTCGTGCCATACTTGAAGTCAGCCACAGCATCCAGACCGCCGGCGCACCCGATGCAGAGTTCGTCCTCATCCTCGGAATCGACGTTGATGAGAAGGTCGCCCTTGAGCACTCCCGGCTTCAGATTCTCGGCACCGGTCATACCTGTCTCCTCATCGTAGGTAAGAAGCACCTCAATGGGCCCGTGCTTGACCGACTTGTCCTCAAGCACGGACATCGCGAAGGCGACCCCGAGGCCGTCATCGGCGCCCAGCGTAGTACCCTTCGCCTTTACCCACTCCCCGTCAATTTCCGTCTCTATCGGATCGGTAAGAAAATCGTGGGAGGAAGAAGCCACCTTCTGGGGGACCATATCCATATGTGCCTGGAGGATAACTCCCTTGCGGTTCTCGTAACCGGGAGTCGCCGGGGCCCGCATAATCACGTTGCCGGTCTCATCGGTAAACGTCTCTATACCCTTCTCCTTCCCCCATTTGAGAAGGAACTCGCGTACTTTCTCCTCGTGCTTGGAAGGACGGGGCTGACGGGTTAGAAGATAAAAGTTGTTCCAGACTATCGCTGGCTGCAAATCTTTGATTGTCATATCTTTATGTATTAATTTCATTTATATGCCAAAGGGCAGGCCCCAAGTTGGCCGAACTGGAACACGGGCATTCTCCTGGCAAGATAGGTTGTAGTACCCTCGAACAGCTTGACCGTACACATCGCCGGTATCCTGTAAATGACATACGAACCCGGTTTGCGGTTCTTCAAGTCGAAGGCGGATGCTGATGCATCCTCCACCGTTATCTGGACATAAACGGGCTTGCCGGTCATATTGTCCGGCCCGACCGGCCCCTCCTCGTCGCTGAGGCGGAACGGAATGTAGAACTGCCCTTCTACCGACTTGTCCGGTATGAGTTCGAACAGCCCGGACAGAGTTCTGTACTCGCTCTTGCCCAGAAACAGCGACATAAGTTCCTCCTCCATCGCGGCCAACTCATTCATCGTCGCCTGCATCGCCTCTCCGCTGTAAGTGGCGTCGGTATCCCCGACAAGAATCCGATAACGGTATTCGCGGATGTCGAAAATCCTCTCCGCCACCTCCTTCGCCTTCTGCTCCTCCGGCTTCTCGGCCAGGGCGTTCTGGCGGACAAGGTCACCGCCCTTGCGCTTCAGCATACCGGCAACGTTGGTAAGGTTGGCCGGCACGGAACGGAAGTCGGTCTTGAGCGCCGGAGCGAATTTCCAGACTCCGGGGCCCGAGCAAGGAGCGAGGGACACAAGGCCCGTGGACGTCATTTCCACGAAAGCGGGAAGCGAAGCCGACGTGGCCTGGAAGGAATATCGCGCGGACTGATCCGGCTCGACGTGCGAGTCCAGCCCGACCTCCACAATCCGGCAGGTCGAAGCGTCGCTCAAACGGGCCGCAACCCCGAGATACTTCTGTGCATACCTGGCATAGGGCCCGGCCTGGAAAACTTCCTGTTCCACCGTAACGTTGAAATCCAGGACCGTGCGCGACAGCGCGTAGCTGACATCTCCCTGCGCCTCCGAAAGGAACGGGAAAGCAAGCAGGGCGGCGGCCGCAAGGCCGCATCTGACATTGGTTACAATCTTCATCATGACCATCTTTTATGGGTCCAGAGATAGTTCCAGGGCGTCTCCCTCAAATCATTCTCCAGACATCTGTAATACTTTTCAACCAAATCCTGCACCGGGACGTCTGCGGCGTTGCCGCAAAGCTCGGTGAAGGAAAACACGTAACCCCCGCTTCCGTCCGGCTTCATGGACATATACATCACCGGAGCGCCAAGCTTCGCGGCAAGTTTCGCGGCGCCGGTCATCGCTTCAGTCTTCTGTCCCATGAACTCCACGGTTACCCTTCCGGCCGCGCGCATCGGCGGACGCTGGTCGTTCAGGACATTCTAAATCCGCGGCACATCCGCACCGGCAAGCGCGCAATGCCGACTCTCTCCGGCCTCCTTGAGCCCGTCATAATCCTCGCCGAAGGGAGCAATCCTGTTGCGGAAGAAAAACTTGTCCCATACAGGATGAGACTGTCTTTTGAAGACCGCGTAGACGTCATTCGTATCGACGTCAAGCCCGTCTCCGACACAGGGGTAGCCGGCCATAATCTCCCAATTGGAACTATGGGAGAAAAGCACCACTACGCTCCTACCGGCGTGATAATATCCGTTCAGGGCCTCCGGATTGGACAGGCGGATTATCCCGGACTTCTTCAACTTCTCCGCGTCAGTACAGGAACCGAACCACACGGCTTCGGTAAAAATGCGCCCGAACTGGCGGTAGAATCTTGAAACGATATCCTCAATCCAGTCCATATCCCTGTCGGGGAAAGCGCGCGCAAGGTTCTTGACCACCACGTCCCGACGGTAGCGCACTATACGCCCGGCGACAAACCCCAGCACATCCCCGGCACGCCGGTGGAAGCCCAGAGGCAGGCGCGACAGCAGAAACGTCACGCCGACCAGCACCGCATACCCGACAGTCTGGAAAGGATTAAGTTTCGGACCTGTATAATTCACAGCGCAAATTTACCAAAAATAATCAAAAGCCTTTAGAGCACCTTGCGGTAAAGTTCCACTATCTCCTCCTCGGAGACATCACGCGGATTGCCGGGAGTGCAGACATCCCTTATCGCCTGCGCGGCAAGCGCTGGGATATCCTTCTCCGTAATACCTATCTCCGAAAGATGCTGGGGGATACCGACCCTGATAGCCAGCGCCCTGACGGCCTCCACCGCCGACTTCGCAGCCTGCTCCGGGGTCATACCGTCAGTATTGACACCCATATTGCGGGCGATGACACCGAACTTCTCTATGCACACGGGCATATTGAACTCCATAATCGTCGGCAGGAGCAGCGCGTTGGCAACTCCGTGCGGGATATCGTGAAGCGACCCCATAGGATGCGCCATACCGTGAACAAGGCCCAGCCCGACATTTGAGAAGGCCTGCGCCGCGATGTACTGGGCCAGGGCCATAGCCTCCCTGCCCTTGGGGTTGCGTGGCTCCTCAACCGCGAGGGGCAGATACTCCGCAATCATCCTTATAGCCTGAAGTTCGTACATATCGGACATTACCCAGGCCCCCTTCGTGATATAACCTTCTATGGCGTGGGTAAGGGCATCCATACCCGTCGCGGCCGTCAGCCCCTTGGGGAGCGAATACATCAGCTCCGGGTCGACTATCGCAACGGCCGGGATGTCGTTCGGGTCGACGCAGACCATCTTCGCCTGACGCTCCTCGTCTATGATGACATAGTTGATGGTCACCTCGGCGCCGGTACCGGCCGTCGTCGGAAGCGCTATGATGGGAACGGACTTGTGCTTTGTGGGAGCGCAACCTTCAAGGCTCACTATGTCGGAGAATTCAGGATTGTTCGAGACGATGCCTATGCCCTTCGCCGTATCCATACTGGAACCTCCGCCTATCGCTATGATGCAGTCGGCTCCGGACGCCTTGAAGGCATCTATCCCCTGCCTGACGTTGGTAACGGTGGGATTGGGCTTTATCTCGCTGTAGATGTCGTAAGGGAAGCCCGCGTCATCGAGCACGTCGGTCACCATCTTCGTCGTGCCGACCTTTACAAGCCCCTTGTCGGAACATACGAGAGCTTTGTGAAGGCCCATACGGGCAAGTACGGAAGGGAGTTCCTTCCTCGAACCGGCCCCGAAATAGGACACCTCGTTCAAAATGAATCTTTGTGACATATCTTATCAGTTTTAGTGAAATCAGGCCTAAAGTTAAGAAAAATTCTACAATCCGTCGGCATAT
This sequence comes from Bacteroidales bacterium, assembly GCA_024401995.1. Lineage (GTDB taxonomy): Bacteria > Bacteroidota > Bacteroidia > Bacteroidales > UBA932 > Cryptobacteroides. The sequence continues at coordinate 14,219 of JAKSJZ010000021.1, read as the reverse complement.
CCGCACAGCGACTGGAGTATAGCCTTGCCTTTCAGAAGTCTCCCGCCGTCGGGATCGCCCTCGTCCGTCACGCAAGAGGAGGACACGCAGTCATAAAGCGTCGCCCCGTCCCCGTCCAGAACGCAGAATCCGTTGATGAAAGTGTAAAAGGCGAAAGGCTCCGTATAGGCGGAAGACAGTACGTCCCGGCTGAACGGGAATCCGGAAGCATCTATGCCGAGCTGGGACAGAAGCGTCGCCGGTATATCGGTCTGGTTCATTATCTTCCCGTACTTCCGCCCCGGTCCGTTCACCGCCCCTCCGGTAAAAATCAAGGGAATGTTGTGGACGCGCGGGCCCCGCGGATGACCTTCATCCGCATAATAATAACCGTGGTCGGCGGTAATGACCACAAGCAGATTGTCCCATAGCGGCAGTGCTTTCAACCCGTCGATGAAGTTCCCCAGCACGCTGTCGGAATATGCGAAAGCATTAGGAATCGCATCCGCGAACTTTTCCGAAGGCACCTGGAACGGTTCGTGGCTGCTTTGGCTCAGCACTTCGACGAACCAGGGGCAGTCATCGTCCCTTGCGGACAGGTCATCATAAAGCCTGCCGAACACCAGGTCATCCCTGACGCCCCATTTGCTGTAATGCCGCTCCTTCGGCGGAAAGTCCTCGTCCGACACAATCCTGTCCACTCCGCAATTGTAGAGCCATCCCCTCATCTTCGTGAAATCGATATCCCCTCCATAATAGAAGGCGGTCGAATATCCCTCCCCGGAAAACACGGAAATCAGGGACTCGAAGGAATCCCACTTACGCGGCCGCCCCATCATCGAAGCGTTCGGCAATGCCGGGAAGCCGCAGTTGATACAGAAAACGCCCCTGTCCGTCCTGAAACTTCCGGCATAGCAGCGGGGGAAAAACACTCCCCGGGAAGCAATCGAATCAAGCCTCGGAGTCACCCCCTCAATCCCTCCGAGACAGCCCACCAGGTCAGCCCCGAAACTTTCCATCACGACAAGAAGCACGTTGGGACGGGCGGCAGACACAATTCTTTCCGTCCTTCCTTCGCCCAGGCCGGACAACCCTCCGACGATATCCCGGCATTGCCCTTCCGGAAGGAACTCATACCCCTCCCTGAGGCTGCCGGACAGTTTCAAGGAAGAGAATAAACTGAAGGCAGGATTGACGGCGGCGTGATTAAGATACCGGTCATCGGAAAAATAGGCCTTCCCCACATTCATCGTGGACTCCTTCACCCCGCCCCTTATGGCAAGGAACAGAGGCGCCTCCAGAAGCAGCAGGAGCAAGCCGGCCGCAAAAGCCGGAAGGCGGCCTCCGGGAGACAGCGTCCGGCGGCGGACAGGCAGGGATATAAGAAGGAAAACGAGCGCGGCAAGCGCAAGGACGGCGAGAAATCCCGCAGCGGCCGTCCATCCGGAAACGCTTGCAATCGCCATCTTCGGGCTTGTCAGATACATAAGGACCGAAGAGTCCAGCTTGTAATGCCAGAAAGGATAAAGCATTGCATCACCCACGAAAATCAGGGACAGCACAAATGACATCAGCGCCTCGTAGGCAAGCAGCACTCCGCGCAGGGGGAATCTCCTGAACCAGGCTCCCAGTACGCAGAATATAACGGCAACCGCCGTGACATAGCCGGCCGACGACAGGTCCATCTTCAACCCGTGCCACCAGACGCGCAGCCAGTCTGCCGCGGAATATCCCCTGCCGGCCGCACCGGTATAAAGCAGGAAAACGAATTTCTCTACGCAGAAGACAAGACAGAGGCTGACAAACAGCCAGGACAATATCCGGAGACTGGTGATTTTCCGCTCGCAACGCATACCCGTTTCAAAAATTTCCACAATTTACGACATTTTTTCAACACCTGAAAAATCAATCCGGACTTGTTTGTTGCGATTCATTATGTAAATTTGTGCGATTACAAGCGATGAAAAGGATATTCACTTCACTTATCGGGATTATCGTCTCCCTGTCGGCGCTATGTCACGGCAGCGGCTGGACTCACGTCGCGGAGATGTATTCCGTGCTCCCGTTCGAGGCCGCGGAGAACGGTCTTGCCACGCCTGAGAACAAACCCGTTCAAGATTGGCTCAAGACCATAACAAGCGACTTGATAGACAATTACAAGGGCGTTCCGATGGAGGAGTTCGGAGGCAGATGCTTCTATGACTATCTGCGGGAGGAGTTCGATTTCCACTGCAAGCACAGGCTCCTTTTCCACTGGGGGTACAACGCCCGCCCCTGGAGCGACGAACTGGAAGCGAAAATCAGCAGGCTCCCCTGGTATTCCGACAAGGAGTGTACGGAACGGTTCAAGAACGCATTCGTCATCGAACAGAAACGCCGCAACGCCACGGCAAACAGGATGACCGAGGACGTGTTCGGCTTCGCCAATGCGGGGAAGGAGGCGGCCTGGGCCAACGGGATGCTTTCAATCGCCTATGACGTCCACCTGTTGGGAGACTACGTCCTCGACGACAACAGGGACTTCGACGGGGTGACTCCCCCTTCGAAAGTCATCGGCGACATAGTGAATGCGGTGCGGAGAATCGACCCGGCCGGCGCCGGACCGCTTGTGAAAAGAATCGGGGAGGTGTCGCTCGGCACGGATGACGAGCACGAAAAGGCGGCCGCGACAATCAGGGTCCTGCAGGAAATGCTGCCGGGATTCCTCCTGAAGGCCGACGGCGGGGCCCTGCGCAAGCGCTTCATAAAGCAGGGATTCCGTCTGGACGCAAAGGACAAGCACCCCTCATTTTGAGGATATCAGGATAAATCATAACTTTGTAAACAATCAAAAACACAGAATAATATGTTCAGAGGACAGCCCAAAGGCTTATTCGCCCTGGCGCTCGCCAATACGGGAGAGCGCTTCGGCTACTACACGATGCTGGCAATCTTCATGCTCTTCCTCCAGGCCAAATTCGGCTGGGGCGGGGCGACCGCCAGCCAACTTTATGCGGGATTCCTGGCCGCGGTATATTTCATGCCGGTCATCGGGGGATGGCTCGCCGACAGGATAGGCTACGGCAGATGCGTTGTGGCCGGCATCAGCGTTATGTTCACCGGCTACTTCCTGCTGGCGGTGCCGACGGCCGCCAACGGGCTGGGAATCGCCCTTATGGTAGGCGCCCTACTGCTCATTTCAATCGGCACGGGCCTGTTCAAGGGCAACCTCCAGGTAATGGTCGGCAATCTGTATGATGCCCCGGAGTATGCCGCGAAAAGGGATTCGGCATTCAGTCTGTTCTATATGGCCATAAACATCGGCGCGATGTTCGCGCCTTTTGCCGCGACGGCCATCACAAACCGTTTCCTTTCCGGTGCCGGTCTTATCTACAAGGCCGACATTCCGGTACTGGCACATCAGGCCCTCGACGGCTCGATAAGCGCCGACAACGCCTCCAGGCTCGCGGAATTCGCCAATATGATGCCCGGCGACGGCATAGGTTCAATGAACGCGGTGGAATTCAGCTCCTACTATATCGGGCACCTCTCCGAAGCCTACAATATGGGCTTTGCCGTTGCCTGCATATCGCTTGTCCTGTCAATTTGCATCTATTTCGCCTGCCGCCCCTGGTTCAAGCACGCGGACGTCAACGCCAAACAGGCCAAAAAGGCTGCCGGCGCCCAGCCCGACACTCTCACCCCTGCACAGACAAAAAGCCGCGTCATTGCGCTCTGCCTTGTATTCGCGGTAGTCATTTTCTTCTGGATGGCTTTCCACCAGAACGGCCAGTCGCTGACCTGGTTTGCCCGCGACTACACGATGAGCACTGCGGAAGGCTGGTCAAGGCTCGGTTTCAACATCTGGATCCTGGCGCTCATAGCGGTGTCAGTCTATACTCTTTTCGGTATTGCACAAAGCAAGACGTCAGGCGCGAAGCTGATCTGCGGGATTGTCACGGCGATCCTGTGGGGCGGTGCATACTGGCTCTACAAAGGTATGCCGGACGTACTTGAGATTCAGCCTCAGCTCTTCCAGCAGTTCAACCCGTTCTTCGTGGTAGCCCTCACCCCGGTCTCGATGGCCATATTCAGCGCCCTCGCGTCAAAGAAAACCAGCAGCCATCCCAACGGTCTGGAGCCCTCCGCACCGAAGAAGATTGCATTCGGTATGATTGTGGCGGCGCTCGGATACCTGCTTATGATTATGGCGTCCATCGGTCAGCAATCCCCCGCCGAACTTGGCGGTATGGTTTCACCCGACCCCGTGGTTCCCGCCTACCTTATGGGCACATACCTTATCCTGACCTTTGCCGAACTGCTGCTGAGCCCTATGGGCATATCGTTCGTATCGAAAGTGGCCCCTCCCAAATACAAGGGACTTATGATGGGCCTGTGGTTCGCCGCTACGGCCGTGGGCAACTATCTCAGTTCGATACCCGGACTTCTGTGGGACAAAGTGCCCCTGTGGGCGAACTGGGCGATATTGATGAGCCTCTGCCTGATTGCCGCCGCGATAATGGTTGCGATGCTCCGCAAGATTGAGGCGGCGACAGAGTAGGAAGGAGGAATGAACGAGGCCCTGAGGAACAGACTCGAGGAGTGGGAGGCGACGTACAATGACCCGCGCTGGTTCGGCGAAGACCCCGTCGCTTTCCCCCGCAGGATACTTTCAGGCGGAGGGAGCCTGCGCGACGTCGAAATCGCCGCAGTCTTCGCCGCCCACCTCGCCTGGGGAAGGCGCGCGATGATTGTCAGGGATCTCGAACGGCTGTTCGACGAGATGTGCTGGCGGCCCGCCGCATACGTCGAAGCCGGCTGCTACCGCGATGACCCCACTTCCCTGCACCGGACGGTGAAATGGTCGGAGACGGCCTGCATATGCCGCAGGCTCAATGCGTTTTACAGTACGGAGGAAAGTCTGGAGAGCCTGTCGGTACAGGATATCAGGACAAGGGTGTTCGGGCAGAAGGAAGACGCGTCAGCCGCCAACAAGAAAATCAACATGATGCGCCGCTGGATGGTGCGCCGCGACGGGAAGGTCGATATGGGCCTGTGGCGGGACACTTCCCCCGGAGGTTTGATTGTCCCGCTGGACATCCACGTATATGACCAGGCCGTGGCGCTGGGCCTGACTTCCAGGAAGTCGAAAGACCTCAGGACGGCGCTGGAGATAACGGAACGTTTCCGCGAGATATGGCCGGACGACCCGGTGCGGGGCGATTTCGCATTGTTCGGATACGGAGTGACTCACAACAGATAATGCCAAGACTCTTCATACTGTCAGGGTGCAACGGCTCCGGCAAGACAACGGCTTCCTACGCCCTGCTGCCGGAGTTGCTCGACTGCCGCGAATTCGTCAACTCCGACGAGTTCGCCAAGTATCTGTCGCCGTTCAATCCGGCTTCCGCGTCGATATCGGCCAGCCGCTTCATGCTCACGAAGGTAAGGTACCTTATGAGCCGCAGACAGGATTTCAGCATCGAGACCACGCTCGCGACCAGGGTGCTGGTGCAAATCATCCAGCAGGCGAAGGAATTCGGATACACGGTGATACTGCTTTACTTCTGGCTCAGGTCGCCGGAACTGGCAATCAGCCGGGTGCGCGACAGGGTGTTGAACGGAGGCCACGATATCCCGGACGACGTGGTGCGCCGGCGCTACCATACCGGACTGAGGTATTTTTTCGAGATATACGTACCGCTTGCCGACAAGTGGATGCTTGCGGACAACTCGCAGTCACCGTTCAGGATAATTGCCGAAGGGGACAAAAAGGATATTTTCATCAAGGATGAAGACAAGTACAGATACATACAGGAACAGCTTTCTGAACAAGTTTAAGGTCAGTGAAGAGGACCTTCACAAGCTTGTGGACACGGCGTTGAAGCACGGCGGGAGCTATTGCGACCTCTATTTCGAGGACACCTCATACACCGACATCCTGCTGCGTGACTCGAGCGTTGCGACCGGAGGCCTCTGCACCGACTACGGTTGCGGCATACGGGTGCTGGACGGAGAGAAGACCGGCTACGCATACACCGAGAGCACGGATATGCCCTCGCTGCTGAAGGCGGCCGCCGCGGCATCCTCGATAGTGTCCTCTCCCGGCGCAGACCGTCTCCCGACCCCCGGATACTGCGGCAGGCCGAATATGGCTGCAAGCAGGTACAGGGCGGAAGCCGACGGGGAAGCCGACGGGCTGTCAGCTTTCGCCCCATATCTTGGCAGGCTTGAGAAAGCCGTACGCGGGCGAGACTCCAGGGTGCGGAAAGTTGTGGCAAACCTGGCCACCTCCAGGAGCGAAATACTTATGTACAACTCCTTCGACCAGCTCACCTGGGACTCGAGGCCGCTTGCCAGCCTGTCGGTGACGGTCGTGTTCGAACAAAGCCGCGACGGCCAGGTGCAGACCGAGACCCGCAACTGCTCAAGAAGTTTCAGAATGGGAGCCGAGATGCTTTCCGACGCACTTCTGGAGGAAATCACGACAGACCTGACCGAAGGCATCGACGAGCGTTTCGAGGCTCAAAGGCCCAAAGGTGGCGAAATGCCCGTCGTGATGGGGGCCGGAGCCTCCGGAATCCTTCTGCACGAAGCAATGGGGCATGCCTTCGAAGCCGATTTCAACAGGAAGGGACAGTCCGTCTTCTCCGGCAGGATAGGAGAACGTATCTGCCGCAAGGGCATAACCATTGTGGATGACGGCACCATCCGCTCGAACCGCGGCGCCGTCAATTTCGACGACGAGGGTGTGCCCGGCCAGAGGACGGTGATGGTCGAGGACGGTGTCCTCACCGGCTATCTGCACGACCGCATCAGCGCCGGATTCTATGGAGTCAAGCCGACAGGCAACGGGCGCAGGGAATCCTTCAGGTACTACCCCATCCCAAGGATGAGGGCCACCTATATGGAGAACGGCACGGGCGGGCTGACCTGCAAGGAACTGATATCCGGGGTGAAGAAAGGCATATTCGTGGACAGGTTCTCCAACGGCCAGGTGAAAATCGGGGAAGGCGACTTCACCTTCTTCGTCAAGAGCGGATTCCTGATTGAGAACGGGCGTCTGACGATGCCGGTAAAGGATATCAACATCATCGGAAACGGACCCGAGGCGCTTGCCGACATCAGCGCCGTGGCTTCCGACCTGCGGGTGGACAACGGCGCCTGGACCTGCGGCAAGGGACAGAGCGTGCCGGTAAGCTGCGGAATCCCGTCCGTTCTTATAGACAATCTGACTGTAGGGGGACAATGATAGAAAAAGAAGACCGCAGATACGCTGAACTCGCGCTCGAGTCGGCCCTCAAGGAGGGCGCGACCGATGCCAGGGTTACCCTTTCGAAGAGCCAGACCGATATTGTCAGCACCCTTGACGGGGAGATTGACAGTGTGTCGGAATGTCTCGACCGTTCCATAAGCATATCAGTATTCGCCTTCGGACGGTTCGGCACATTCTCCACCGACAAGCTGGAGGAGGATGCCGTGAAGGCCTTCGTCAAGCGGGCCGTACAGGCCGTTTCCGGCCTGGCTCCGGACCCGTTCAGGCGTCTCCCGGAAAGGGCGGCGACGGAAAGGAACGCCGTCAGCGGCAGGGAGCTCGGACTGTATGACGAAGACTATCCGGACTCGACACCGGAGCGGCGCAGGAAGAAAGCGCTCGAGGCCTCCATCACACCCCGCAAGGGAGAAGGCTGGGAGTTGATCTCCGAGGAGGGCGAGTATTGCGAGACTCTGGAGGACGAATTGATTCTGGATTCGCAGGGACTTGAATGCCGCCATACGGAGACCTCATTCGAGTACAGCGTCGAGATGACCGTACTGGGCGCGGACGGAGGGCGCTACACCGGATTCTGGTGGGAGGCCGCATCCGACAGGAAGAGTCTTGACACGGCAGCCTGCGGCGAGACCGCCCTGCGCAGGGCCGTAGCCGCGATGAACCCGCAGAACGCCGGGAGCGGCAAATACACCATGGTTGTGGAGAATGACTGCGCGTCCAAGCTGTTGAGTCCCATACTCCACGCCCTGAGCGGCTATGCCATTCAACAGTCCGACTCCTTTCTCGTCGGCTCGCTCGGCAGGCAGATGTTCAGCGAAGCCCTCACAATAGACGAGAGGGGGCGGGAGAGCGGCCCCGGGGCAAGGCTCTTCGACTCGGAGGGCGTCGCTACGCCATCCGATCCCATCATAGAGGGCGGAGTGGTGCGCAAGTACTTCATCAACACCTATATGTCCGGCAAGATGGGGATGTCTCCAACCTATGAGGAAGCGTTGCGTCCGGCACTGAGGCCCTGGCCGGAAAAGGGCCTTGACCGCGATGCCATCATAGCCGCGTGCGGCGACGGCATTCTGGTTACCGGATTCAACGGGGGCAACCACACAGCATCGACAGGAAACTTCTCCTATGGAGTGGAAGGCTTCCGTTTCAAGAACGGCAGGATTGCAGAGCCCATAGACGGGATGCTTATCACCGGCAATTTCCTCACGCTGTGGAAAAACCTGATATACGTGGGATCCGACCCGCGGGAGTGCCTTGCCAAGCTGGTGCCCACGCTTGCTTTCAAGGACGTTGACTTTGCAGGATAACCCAAAATTCAAGAATATGAAAGTAGAAAAGAACAAAGTGGTGGCTCTAAGCTACAAACTCGAAGTGGACGGCGCGATTGCCGACAAGGCCTGCGCAAATCATCCTCTGATGTATATACACGGCACGGGTATGCTTTTGCCGAAGTTCGAAGCCGAGGTGGAGGGGAAGGACGAGGGGGACACCTTCGCGTTCACCCTCACTCCCGCCGAGGGATACGGGGAGTACAATCCCGCCTACAGGATACCCATTCCCAAGTCGTCCTTCGAGGTTGACGGCAAACTGCGCGAGGACATGCTGGTTGTCGGAGCCACAATACCTATGCTCAACAATACCGGCCAGGTAGTACAGGGCACGATATGCAATATCGAAGCGGATACCGTGACAATGGACTTCAACCATCCGATGGCGGGCAAGACACTGAACTTCTCGGGTAAGGTCGAGTCCGTCCGCGAAGCCAGCGAAAAGGAACTCAAGGAGGGTCTGAACGGCGAATATCTCCCCAAGGAAGAGGGTGGCTGCTGCGGCAAGGGCAAGAAGGAAGGAAAGGGCGACTGCGGTTGCGGCGGCAAGGAGAAGAATGGCGGCTGCTGCGGCAACGGCGGAGGCTGCTGCGGCGACTAGGCCTTGAAGAAACGGTCTATCTCGCGCACAGTCTCCGGCAGAGCGAAGATGACGACCCTGTCATAAGGTTCAATAACCGTGGAGCCGACGGCCAGAAGCGATTCCGGCCCGCGCACTATACCGCCTATGACCGCGCCCTTGGGGAAATTGATGTCCTTGAGGGCGCCCTTCGTAACAGGGCTGCCGTCGGCCGCCGTATATTCTATCACCTGGGCATTGGTCCCGGGCATATACTTGACCACACGCGCCCTGCCGCCCAGAGTGAAGCGGTAAATACTGCCTGCCGTAGTAAGCTTGCGGTTGATGACGGTATCCACCCCCATCTCCTCGGCGAGCTGCAGGTATTCCATATTCTCCACCTCGGCGACCGTCCTCATAACACCGAACTTCTTCGCCGCTACACAGGCCAGCACGTTGGACTCGTCGCTGCCCATAAGCGAGACGAATGCGTCGAAAGTGTTGATTGACTCGTCGCACAGGAAATCCGAATTGCGGGCATCGCCGCACACCACGCTCACCTTCTCTCCCAACATCTCCGACAACTCCAGGCACCTTTCCCGGTCGCGTTCCACAATCTTGACAGAATCCATCGAACGCGAAAGCAGCTCGGCCACCATCGAGGCGGTCTCGCCGCCACCGGCAATCATAACGCTGCGGACCCTCGCCTCGAAACTTCCGAAATGCTCGGAGAGCAGCGCCACTCCCTCCTTCGTCGTGGTGACGAACACCAGATCCCCGAAAAGAAATCTTGTATTCAGGTCCGGGATTATGGTGGCCTCGCCACGGCTCAGGGCTATTATCCTGAACTTTTCCGACTCCCCTTCCGGAAGAGTCTTTATGAAATCGTCCAGGGAAATGTCCAGCATAGAAGACTGCTCGCTTATCCTGAAGGAAAGAATCCTGAGCTTCCCCCTCTCGAAGTCCAGACAGTCCGTGGAGCAGGCGTTCCTCAGCGAATCGGCTATCTCCACGGCCACCATATGCTCGGGATAGAACAGCATCTCTATACCCATCTCCTTGAATATCTGGACATTCTCCGGGGTCACGCAATCACGGTCATTAACCCTGGCCAGCACTTTCCCGGCACCCAGATGGTGGGCAATTATGGCGCTGACGATGTTCATCTCCTGGGTCCTGGACGGGAACACGGCGATGAACAGGTCCGCATCCCCTACACCGGCCCGCCGCAGCAGGTCGATGGAGGTGGGGCTGCCGGCCATTGTCTCCACGTCGGCGTACGCGCTCAAGTTCTCCAGCCGCCGGGAATCGCTGTCGATGACGGTGACGTCATTGGACTCCGCGCGGAACAACTTCGCAAGGTGGGATCCGACCTCACCTGCTCCTTCGATGACTATCTTCATAACGTTTCAAATATTCGAAGACTTTCCTGCCCTTCAGAAGGGCAAGCGGCACTATCATTATACCGCGTCTGTACCCGGACGGCACAGGCGCATCCTTCGGGGCGGCCTCCCCCTTCATCCTCCGGTACTGGCGGTGAGCCCTGAACACGGCCGCGGCAAGTGCGGGCCGCAGCGTGATGAAGTACACGACGGCGGCCGCAATGTCAAGAAGATACCTTGCGGCTATGATTCTGCGCAAGGGAAGATTGGCGTGAAGAAGGAGAAGATTGTTGCGATAGTTCAGTTCCAGCTTGAACGCCGACTGTCGCGGCAGCGTCCCGCCGCCGAGGTGATACACCCTGCTTGCGGGAACAACGCTGACCGAATATCCTCTCCGGAAGGCCCTCCAGCAGAAATCAATCTCCTCCATATGCGCGAAGAACCTGTCGTCCAGTCCGCCGAGTTCCTCCCAGACGCTGCGCCTTATCATCATCGCGGCGCCGCTCACCCAAAGGACATCGGCCGGAGCATCATACTGGCCCCTGTCCGTCTCGGTGCGGGAAAGCACCCTGCCCCTGCAGAAAGGGAATCCGTACCTGTCAACCCATCCCCCCGCAGCGCCTGCATACTCGAACTCGTCCCTGCGGTCATATTTGAGAAGCTTGGGGCCGCATACGGCGCACTCAGGGTGGGCGTCCATCCACGACTCCAGAGGCTCGAGCCAACCCTTGCACACTTCGACGTCCGAATTGAGCAGCAGGTAATAATCGGCTTCAAGTCCCTTCAGCGCCCGGTCATAACCTCCCGTAAAACCGTAATTGGCGCCCAGCGGAATCACCTTCACCTGCGGAAAATCGCTGCGGAGAAGCTGCAGGGAGCCGTCGGTGGAGCCGCTGTCGGCGACCACGACTCCGGCGCCGGGAGAGAACTCCAGCACTCCGGGGAGAAAACGCGAAAGATAATCGCGCGTATTCCAATTGAGTATGACGACCGCCGTCTTCATCGGCGCAAATATACTGACAAAAAGACAAAAATACCATTTGGCAAAGGATTTGATTATCTTTGCGGCGGAAAATGAAGCAGCTATGGCCAAAGAAGAAACATCAAAGTACAATCACGCCGGGAAAAAATTCAGCCACGGGCAGAAAGGGACCGACGGCGCAAGGAAGATAGCGGAACTGACTGACAAACTGACAGCCGCAAAGGACGATTACCTGCGCCTGATGGCCGAATTCGAGACGTTCAGGAGGCGTACCGCGGAGGAGAAGCTGAACCTGGTGGGGACAGCAGCAGCCGAGACGATCAAGGGTATGCTCCCGGTCCTCGATGACTGCGAGAGGGCTCTTCAGATACTCGAGACCTCGTCCGACCAGGCCGCAAAGGAAGGCACCTCGCTGATTTACACGAAGTTGACCGACTACCTGAAAACAAGGGGGCTGGAAAGGATAGAGGCGCACGGGAAGGCGTTCGACACCGACTTCCACGAGGCCGTCACACAGTTGCCCGCCCCCACTGAAGATATGAAGGGGAAGGTCATAGATGTCATACAGACCGGATACCTTCTCAACGGAAAAATTCTCCGTTACGCAAAAGTAGTTGTAGGAGTATAACGAGATGGCTGAAAAAAGAGATTACTACGAAGTCCTCGGCCTTGGGAAAAACGCTTCGGCCGACGATATAAAGGGTGCATACCGCAAGGCGGCGCTGAAGTGGCATCCGGACCGGTGGGTCAACGGCTCCGACGCCGAAAAGAAGACGGCGGAGGAGAAGTTCAAGGAAGCCTCGGAGGCATATTCCGTACTCAGCGACCCGGACAGGAAGGCCAAGTACGACCAGTTCGGCTTCGCCGGTGTGGACGGTGCCGCCGGGCAGGACTGGAGCCAGGGCTTCGGAAGCCTCAATGACATCCTGAACAACCTCTTCGGAGGGGCTTTCGGGAGCTTCGGCGGCTTCGGGTTCGGGGGCTCCGGCTTCGGCGGAGGGCAGCGCACGCAACGCGGGCGTGACATCAGGACCAAAGTGCGTCTCACCCTGGAGGAAATTGCCTCCGGATGCTCGAAGGAGGTGAGCCTCGAGAGAAACCGCCCCTGCCCGGAATGCTCCGGCAAGGGCGCAAAGAACTCATCCGACATCAAGACCTGCCCGACCTGCAAGGGCTCCGGTCAGGTGCAGCACGTGACAAATTCGCTTTTCGGCAGGACCATAACGATGGCCCAATGCCCGCAATGCGGCGGTTCCGGAAAGGTTGTCACCAACCCCTGCCCCAAATGCAAGGGCTCGGGACTCGTCAGAATCAAGGAGACTATAAGGGTGCAGATTCCGGCCGGAGTGGAGAACGGAATGCAGCTCAACGTGCGCGGAGAAGGCCACAGCGCCAGGGACGGCGTGAACGGAGACCTGCTTGTGGTGATAGAGGAAGTTCCGCACGCCGAATTGAAGCGCGAAGCGGAGAACCTGTTCTGTACCAAGACTATAAGCATTGCGGATGCCGCCCTCGGATGTGAGGTCGCCATCCCCTGCCTCGACGGCCCGTACACCCTGAAAGTGGAAGCCGGGACCCAGTCGGGCACCGTGCAGAAACTCCGCGGCAAAGGCCTCCCCTCGGTCAACGGCTACGGCAGGGGCGACCTGTACGTGAAGATACTTGTGTGGATTCCGCGACGCCTGTCGCGCCAGGAGCGCGAGGCGCTGGAGGCGATGCGCGACTCCGTCAAGCCGGATCCCACACGCGAAGACCGCGCCCTATTCGAGAAGGAAAGCAAGTATTTTTAGAAAAAATTTGACTATTAAGTAAATTAATGTAACTTTGCGGTCCGAAAAAGCAGCCTCTCTTTATACGGTATAATGACGCTGCGCCACTTAAAGAGTTGAAGTTATGGATTTTATCAAGTTAGTCGAGGACGCTTTCGCCAATTCCAACGTGGCGAACTACCCCGAGTTCAAGGCCGGTGACACAATCACGGTGACCTATAGAATCAAGGAGGGCGACAAGGATCGTCTCCAGAAGTTCAAAGGCGTAGTCATCCAGATAAGCGGCAGCACTCCCCATACGAAGACCTTCACAATCCGCAAGATCGCGAGCGGTGTGGGCGTCGAGAGGATTTTCCCCTACGAGTCGCCGTTCATCGACAGCATAGAGGTCAACAAGGTCGGCCGCGTACGCCGCGCCCGCATCTTCTATCTGCGCAACCTTGCCGGCAAGAAGGCCCGCATCCGCGAGAAGAACACGATAACCGAATAATCCCCTGTCGGGCGTCATCCCGCCCGTCTTTCGGCTCCTTAGCTCAACTGAATAGAGCATCTGACTACGGATCAGAAGGTTACAGGTTTGAATCCTGTAGGAGTCACCAGAGCAAAGCTCTAAATGATGAACGCTCCGAGATTTATCTCGGGGCGTTTTCAATATGTGCCGACCGTCAAGAGCTCGCTCTTGTAAGGGAGGTGCATATCGAAAACGCCAAAGGGAGCGTAGCGACCGAGCGTTCATCATTAAACTTCGCCGTGACGACTCCAAGGATGTGGCCGCCGCAGGTGGACAAATCCTGTAACGGGATTTCTATTTTTCTTGTTCCCAATTTGTTCCCAATTCTTATCCGATGATCTCTGTTCTTTTGCATTTCCGGGGGAGTTTGAGGCCAAAATTCCCCCGTTTTGACTTTGAATGCCATTTCGGGGGAATTCGAGGCTATTTCTCCCCCGACGTCCTATCTTGTTTCGGC
>JAKSJZ010000020.1 GCA_024401995.1 Bacteroidales bacterium | reverse complement strand
AATAAGTTTTGGTTACACCAAGGTAAGGACTTTTCCGGAATTCCGAGCCGTGCGGCGCAAAAAATTTCACGGACCACGATGATACCCGCCGGAGGTGCAGGGAGCTGCGGCAAACCTCTCCCCTTTTCCCCGGTTTGTTCGCGGCCCCTGCATCTCCGAGCAGCGCCGCCTTTCCGACGGTCCGCCCTCACCGCTAACGTGAGGAGCCTACTCGCGGGCGCGGGCCGCGTTGTAGCACTCGCGGCACAATGGTTCGTAGATATCCTGCACTCCGAGAAGCACGAGGTCCTCGGACTTGTTAAGACGATGGGAATGATTGGCGAGAGCCCCGCACTTGACACAGATGGCGTGCACCTTCTGAACATCCTCCGCTACGGCCATCAATGCGGGCATCGGACCGAAAGGCTTGCCGAGGAAGTCGGTGTCCAGCCCGGCCACGATAACCCTCTTGCCACGATTGGCCAACTCCTGACACACTTCAACCAGATTTTCCCCGAAGAACTGGGCTTCGTCCACGCCCACAACTTCAATCTCATCCGGTACGCCGAGCATCACCGATGCATCCGAAACAGGCTCCGACACCACACTGTGGGCATCGTGAGATACAACCTTGACATCCGAATAACGCGTATCTATTGCGGGCTTGAATATCGCAATCTTCTGATTCGCGAACTGCGCACGGCGGATACGCCTTATAAGCTCCTCCGTCTTGCCGGAAAACATCGACCCGCACACGACCTCGATGCAACCGGATTTTCCTCTGTTTTCTGAAAACATATCAATTCTTCACTAAATACTCCCCCGCCCCGATCATTTCGGCAGGTTGAAAGCCGTGGTCAACTCCTTCAACTGGGCATCCGTCATACCTTCCGGCTCGAATCCCATATTACGGGAGGCAATGTAAATAAGTGCGGCCTTGTTCAGCACATCGACCTGATCGAAGGCCGACATAATATCGGTATCCACAGCGAACACCCCGTGCTTCTCCCACATCACCACGTCATAGTCATCGTCGATGGCCTTAATCGTGGCATCGGCCAGCTCAATGCTGCCGGGGAGCATATAGGGGACCATCCCCAGACCGCGCGGGCAGAACGCCTTTGTCTCCGGAATCATACTCCAGAGCATCCTCGTGGCCACGTCCTTCTCCATCCACTTCCTGCTGTGGGTCAGGGCAACCAGCTCGATGGGATGGGTATGGAGGGAGGCGCGGTACGGCGAACCCTTGGCAAGAAGATAATCGTGCACGCTCAGATGCGAAGGAAGCTCCGAAGTAGGCATCACCGGCTGCTCGGCGATTATCTCATAGGAGGAACAGTCCGCGCAGATGCGGATGATGCTGCCGGCCGACATCGGGTCGCGCGCAAGATCCCTCATCCTTTTCTGGGTACCCTTGCAATAGAAGAAACACCCCTTGAGATGAGGCAGCGTGTTTCCGATAGGGAAAGGTCCGGCAATGGCCGGGAGCGCCTTGGTCGCACTGTCGAGGCTCTCCGTGATGTTCACCGTTATGTTGCCTCCGTTGCGCTCGGCCCAGCCTTTCTCCCAGAGATAACCGGCCACTTCGGCCGTCTGTTTGATTTCCTTTAACATATACTTTGAATTATTTGAGGTAAAAACGTACTTATCACCAGAACTGCAAGTCCTGCAAGAAGAACGAGGACAGTTCCGGCCGACACTCCCTTCCACTCACGAAGGACAATCCCCCAGACGTTGGAGAACGTTACGTTCAGCGCCATCAGGATACACCAGCTGAAAGTTATAAGGACAGGATAGTCCGTAAGGAAACCCTTCCCCAGACTCAGCCCGAAGAACTGGCTGTACCACAGCAGTCCCGCCAGCGCGCAGAATACAAGATTGTTACCCCAAAGAGAGCGTTTACCGTAATCTCCGAAAGTCCTGTTCCTGGCATTCTGGTACAGGCAGTAGGCCGCATTCGTAAGGAATCCGCCGAGCGTGACCAGCAGGGTTGCGGGCAGGGCGGCGAAAACAGGCCTGGTCTCAGCCCAGGTCAACGGGGCGCCGAAACTGAGCCCGATGGCAAAGCAGGCGCTCATAAAGCCGGCAAGGAAAGCCACGAAAAGCCCCTTGCTGAAATTGAAGTCCCTGACCGCCTTTTTCTTCTCCTCTTCGGGAAGCGACGCGGACTTCATCGCACCGGCTACGCCTATGATGGCGATACCGGCCAGCATAACCACCACGCCGATAATGACGGCGGAGGTCAAATCAGCCGTATGGCCCGTGAAAACGGGGCCGAGAACCGCACCCAGAGCCGAGCAGGTGCCCAAAGCTATGGACTGACCGAGCGCCACGCCGAGGTAACGCATACTGAGCCCGAAGGTCAGGCCGCCCACTCCCCAGAGCACCCCGAAAAGAACAGTCAGCAGCGACTCCCTCGGGAAAGCGGAATAGACCTCAAAAAGCGAATGTCCGGCAGGGACGGCAAGCAGCGCGCCCAGCAGCGGAAATACAAGCCAGGCGAAAATACCCTGGACAAGCCAGTAACTCTCCCAACTCCATTCCCTTATCCTGTTGATGGGGACATAGCAGCTGCTCTGGCAGAAAGCGCCGACAGCGATTATGAGAAGACCTATGAATACAAGCATAGCCTAACGCTTCGACGTAACCTTCTTCTCGTAATCGGATATCTCCTTCAGATATGCTTCGCCCACAGGTACCCCGTTGCGCTCGCAGAACTCGTCGTAAACGGCACCCCACGGCATCGCCTTCGCCTCTTCGAGATATGTCAGCACCTCGGCGGTACGGCCTTCGAGCTCATACCTGCCGATAATGTCCTTCGGTTCCAGAAGGGCGCGCAGCATACACTTCTGGGCCGCACGCGAACCGATGACATAGGCACCCGTACGGTTTATCGCGCCGTCGAAATAATCAAGGCCGTAGTGGACACGCTCAAGCGCTCCCGCGCGCACTATCTCGGCGAAAAGCTCCAGCGTAGGGTCGTCCATCAGCGTGACGTGGTCGGAATCCCAGCGCACCGGCCTCGAGACGTGGAGCATAAGCTCGGGCACGAACTGCAGCAGGGCGCTGACCTTGTCCGCAGGGCTCTCCGTAGGATGATAATGGCCCGTATCGATTGTAGGAATCTTTCCGTTTGCGGCGGCGTAAGCCGTATAGAAATCGTGGGAGCCCACCGTGAAACTCTCGAGACCTATCCCGAACACCTTGCCTTCGATGCAGTCCTTCATATCATCCTTCTTCTCCGCAAAAATCCGGTCGAGCGAGTCCTTCAGCAGCGAACGGTAGAGGTAATGGTTCACGCTGAGGTCCTTGCAGCCGTCGTGCACCCAGACGTTCATTATGCAGGGGTCGCCCTGATTCCGGCCCATGGCGTCGGCTATGTCGCGACAGCGTCTGGTATGTTCAATCCAGAACCCGCGTATCGACTTGTCAGGATTCGAGAGGCTCAGGTTGCCCGACTTGGGGTGGGAGAAGGACGTGCTGTTGAAATCAAGCGGCGTCTTATGCTCGCGGCTCCACTGCATCCATCCCTCGAAATGCTCCGGCCCCACTTCGTCGCGGTCGACCTTCCGGCCGCCGAATTCGCCGTAAATCTCGTGAAGATTGAGCCGGTGGGTACCGGGTATGAGGCTTTTGGCTTTCAGGATATCCTCCCGCAGTTCATCTATATTGCGCGCCTTGCCCGGATAATTGCCGGTGGCCTGGATACCGCCGGTAAGATCCCCGGCGGACTCGAAACCGGCCACGTCATCCGCCTGCCAGCAATGCATGCTGAGGGGAAAATCCTGAAGTTGCGAAAGAACTTTCTCGGTGTCGATGCCCAGAGCCGCATAGCGCTCCCGTGCAATCTGATATGCTTTACTCATTTGGATAAAATGTTTTGGTCTCTATCGAATCGTAAACGTCCCTGCGCTCCAGTCCCAACTGAACCATCACGTTGCCGAGGGCCGTGCATTCGGAAGGTCCGGCCACCACCTTGACTCCGCAGCCGTCGGCGGTGAGCTGGTTGAGAAAACCGTTCTGACACCCGCCGCCGATGATATTGAGCTGGGTGAGCCGGTGGCCGGCTATGGTCTCGAGATTGCGGAAAGTCTCCGCATACTTCGCCGCAAGGGAATCATATATGAGCCGGACGATACCGCCGTCGTCAAGATCCGCACCGGCCTTCGAACGGAGAGCCGCCGGCATATCCGTGGGGGATGCAAACAGCGGGTCGTCCGGGTCGATGAGCGCGGATGACTTCCCCGCCTTCTCCGCCATTGACACGAGTTGGGGATAGGTGTACTCCTTTCCTTCCTCGCGCCATTTGGCCAGACACTGCTCCAGAAGCCACATACCGGTAATGTTCTTCAGCACCCTGACATTGCCGCGTGCACCGCCCTCGTTCGTATAATTGAGCGAGGCCATATCGTCATTGATGACGGGCTCCGGAGATTCTATCCCCATAAGACTCCAGGTACCGCTGCTCAAGTATGCAAAATTCTCCTCCAGCGACGGCACGGCATAAACCGCACTCGCCGTATCGTGACCCGCAACCGCAATGACCGGCACCGGCCCGAGGCCGAACTCCTCCTTGAGCCGGCCCACTTCCGTACCCGGAAGCACCACTTCGGCGAACCTGTCCCTTCCCAGACCGCAGGCCTGAAGAACCGGCAGGGAAAACTCCTTCGTGCGCGGGTCCATCAACGCGCTGGTACTCAAGATAGTATATTCGCACACCATCCGTCCGGTCAGCATATAGCCCAGAGCGTCCGGGAGAAAGAGAATCTTCTCCGCGTCGTCCAACTCACCGGCCATATTCTGGGCATAGAGCTGGAAAACGCTGTTGATATTCATAATCTGTATCCCCGTGCGAGAGAAAAGCTCCGCGCGCGGCATTCTGGCAAAAAACTTCTCGGGGACTCCGTCCGTATACGGGTCCCGATAGGCTCTGGGGTTGCATACACTACCGTCTTTCAACACCTTGCAGAAATCCACGCCCCAGGTATCGATACCTATCGACCCGACCCTGCGCCCCCTGCACTTGCCCAAACCCAGGGAAATCTCCTCCAGAATGCGGTGAATATCCCAGAAGTACCTGCCTTCCTTCTCGAAGAGCGGCGTCTTGAAACGGTGCACGGTCTCCATCGATACAGCCCGACCGTCATACACGGCATAAACCACCCTGCCGCTGGTGGCGCCCAAGTCTATCGCTATGACCTGTCTTTCCATAATCGCATATTTTGTGGCTCCGGCCGGAAAGAACCCGGAAATCTCCGGATTCAGCGTGCGGACCGTCTGCCCGTTTGCGTCCGCTAAGTTAATAAAATCATTTCAATACCCGGCCTGTTTTTGATGTTTTGAGAAAACATAGTAGATTTGTACCTGCTGTCAGTCACAAAACCAAATTTTGCCAAAGATGACACAGGAGAACACCGCAGAACTGCTCAGGCGCATAGACGACCTGCAGGAGCAGATAGACAGGCTGCGTGCCGAGATTCACGGCGGCGCGGACGAAACGATAGACATAGACACTCTCGCTCCGTCGGGGATGCTTCCCGGCGAGGAGGCAGTTCCCGAAAAGGCGGTCTCCGCCGGGGACAGCGTCCCCGAAGAGCCGGAGACGGAGGAAAGAGCCACGGAGATTGTCTCCGAAGATATGGTCTCCGCCGAGGGCAACGCCCCCGAGGAGCCGGAGACGGAGGAAAGCGCCCCGGAGATTGTCTCCGAAGATATGGGCCCCGCCGAGGGCAACGCCCCCGAAGAGCCGGAAAGGGAGGAGGGAGGCTCCTCGGAGGCGTTGCCTCCGGCGGAGACCGGGACGGACCAATACAAGGATTACCGATGGATGGCCGATATCCCCGGCAGCGCCGTCAGCAACATCATCAGCGGCATCTCCCTGAATGACAGGATTCTGCTTATCAACCGCCTTTTCGGCGAAGACCCGTCGCTGTTCCAGACGACAATTTCAACCCTCAACGCCCTGGGCAGTCTCAACGAGGCCATCGACTATATCCGGACCAACTTCCCCGACTGGGACCTCAGTTCCGACGTGGTTTACAGCCTGATTATGGCGGTACGACGCAAACTCCGCTGAATAATGGCCGGTGTACTTCACATAGTGCCGACCCCGGTCGGCAACCTCGAGGATATGACACTGCGGGCCGTCCGGGTCCTGCAGGAAGCCGACCTTATCCTTGCGGAAGACACCAGAACCAGTTCCGTGCTGCTACGGCGCTATGACATTCACGCCAAGATGCTCTCGCACCACAAGTTCAACGAGCACCGCACCGTCTCGCTGATAAAGGAGCGTATCCTCGAAGGCGAGAACGTGGCCCTGATAAGCGACGCGGGGACCCCGGGCATTTCCGACCCCGGCTTCCTGCTTGCCCGCGAATGTGCCGCGGAGGGAATCGAGGTCCGGACTCTTCCCGGCGCCACGGCCTGCATCCCGGCGCTGGTCTCCTCCGGACTGCCTTGCGACAGATTCTGCTTCGAAGGCTTCCTGCCACAGAAGAAAGGACGCTCCGGCGCGCTCGAAGCCCTGAAGGACGAGCCCAGAACAATGGTGTTCTATGAATCCCCCTTCCGCCTTACGAAGACCCTGGAACAGATGGCGGAAGCATTCGGGCCCGACCGGCGCTGCAGCGTCGCCCGCGAAATATCCAAAATCCACGAGGAGCGCGTGCGCGGCGCGCTGGAGGAAGCGGCGGCGATGTTCCGCGACAAGGAGCCGAAGGGCGAATTCGTCATAGTGGTCGAAGGCTGCAGGGAGCCGGAACGACCCGCACATCAAAACAAATACAGAACGGAAGACTGACAAAAAAGACTTGAAACTATGAAAACTCCCAGAATGTCGGCCACCTTCAAGATAGGGGCCGTTTCGCTGCTGTTCGCCCTCATCGGCTACGAGGCGGCGCTGTTCATCCACAGGGCCGCGAGCCTCAGAATCGCAGAATCGCGCGACCACCCGGACACCGTGTTCGTCACCTCCGCCCCCGAGCGCGACTCCCCCGCCGGAGCGCCAACCGCCAAGCCGGCGGCCGACACGGTGGAAAGAAAGAATTCCGTCCACCCCAAGC
The DNA here is from genome assembly GCA_024401995.1 of Bacteroidales bacterium. Classification (GTDB taxonomy): domain Bacteria; phylum Bacteroidota; class Bacteroidia; order Bacteroidales; family UBA932; genus Cryptobacteroides. The sequence continues at coordinate 15,068 of JAKSJZ010000020.1, read as the reverse complement.
CCGTGCAGGCCGTGCGGGAAAAGACCGTACGCAGAGTCGAATCCTTCCGTTTCGACCCCAACACCGCCACGGCCGAAGACCTCGTGCGCCTCGGATTCAGCCCGAGGCAGGCCGCCTCCATCCGCGGCTATGTGGAACGCGGCGGCCGCTACCGCAGGCCTGATGACTTCGCAAGGTCATACGCGGTCTCCGACTCTGTCTTTGAAAGACTCCGCCCCTTCATAGACATACCCCGGATGGACATAAACACCGCAGATTCGGCAGACTTCGACGCCCTGCCGGGAATAGGCGGATACTTCGCCGCGAAGATGGTCGAATACCGCGAAAGGCTGGGAGGATACTCCCGCACGGAGCAGCTTATGGAGATTTACCGCTTCGACCGCGAAAGGTATGACGCATTGAAGGACCTGATAACGTGCAGCGAACCGGCCCCGTTCAGGCTGTGGTCGCTGCCGGCGGACAGCCTGAGGATGCACCCGTATGTCCGCAGTTGGAACACCGCGCGGGCCATAGTCCTCTTCCGCGACCACAACCCCAGGGAGAAATGGAGCGTGGACGAACTCGAGAAGGCCGGGGTCATCAGCCCGGAAGACGCCGGAAAACTGTCCGGTTGCCGGCTTGCCAATCCGGAATAATTGCTAATTTTGCAGGAATGCGCACAAAACTTCTCGGAATGACTCTTCAGGAGCTTGAACAGGCCGCCGTCGGATGCGGGCTCAAGCCTTTCGTCGGCCGTCAGCTGGCCGACTGGCTCTACTCCAAGAAAGTCAGGGACTGGGACGGTATGAGGAACCTGTCGAAACAGGCCAAAGCCGTGCTGTCGGAGAGGTTCGATCTCGGCACGGCACGCCCGGAAGGAGTGGCGGTATCGGTGGACGGCACAAAAAAATATCTCTTTGCGGCCGGGTGCGGAAAAGTCGGCGCCGACGGTTCCCCGTCGCAGTTCATAGAAGCCGTGATGATACCCGAAGAGGACCGCAGGACACTCTGCGTCAGTTCGCAGGCGGGATGCAAGATGGGGTGCGCCTTCTGTATGACGGGCCGTCAGGGCTGGCACGGCAATCTGGACGCGGCGGCCATCCTCAACCAGTTCGTCTCCGTGGATGAGGCCGCGGAACTGACCAACGCAGTCTTTATGGGTATGGGAGAGCCTCTGGACAATCCGGACGAAGTGTTCCGGGCCATAGAGGTCCTGACCGCGCCCTGGGGCTTCGGATGGAGCCCGAAGCGCATCACGCTCAGCACGATAGGGGTACTGCCTAACCTGCGAAGATTCCTGGACGGGTGCCGGTGCCACCTGGCGGTCAGCCTCCACAACCCCTTCCCCGAAGAAAGGGCTGAGATGATGAAGGCGGAAAAACTGTATCCGCTGGAGGACATAATACGCCTGATTCGCGAATACGACTTCAGCGGGCAGCGCAGGGTGAGCTTCGAATACACGATGTTCTCCGGCTGGAACGACGACAAAATCCACGCGGACGCCCTTTCCAGGCTCCTCCGCGGGTTGGAATGCCGTGTCAACCTCATCCGCTTCCACAAGATACCGGACTTCGGTTTCAACACCAGTCCGGACGTCGTCATAGAGGCATTCAAGGAAAGATTGAACAACAACGGAACAATATGCACGATAAGAACGTCACGGGGCGAGGATATTCTTGCCGCCTGCGGGATGCTTGCAGGAAAGCATCTGTCATAGCCGCCATAATGCTTGCCGCATTGCCTGGGGCTTCCGCCGCATCGCCCGGCACCATCGGGACCGAAGCCAACGGCCTCACGATGAAGTCGGTCAATCCGGAAGAAGACTCGCTGTTCATCCTCAAGATGAAGGCACGCCTGGATGAAGTGCGCCGCACCTGCGACAGGCCGACCGTGGCCCTCGTGCTCTCCGGAGGCGGCGCAAAGGGCCCCGCCCAGGTGGGAGCCCTGAAATACGTCGAAGAACTCGGCATACCCGTGGATATGATATGCGGTACGAGCATCGGCGGTCTGATAGGCGGATTGTACGCGATAGGCTACGATTCGGATGACCTGCTCGGGATTTTCCATTCCCAGAACTGGTCGAAAATACTCTCCGACAAGATAGACCAGAAGTACCTGCCCTATGCGGAGAAGAAGTACAGGGGTCAGTTCTCCCTGCACATCCCGTTCCATTACGAGGACTCGACATTCAACCAGAGGCTCAAGGAACAGCGGATATATTCGCACGGACAGTCCAGGACCAAGTTCGGCGACAACAATATGAGCACAAAGGTAGGAATCAACTCCATAACCTCTTCGCTGCCGTCCGGATATGCCTACGGCCTGAACGTGAACAACCTTCTCTCCAACCTCACGGCCGGCTACCAGGACAGCCTCGACTTCACGACACTCCCGATACCCTTCAGGTGCGTGTCGGCCGACATAATAAGCGGTCTGGAAAAGAACTGGAGCGGCGGCTCCCTGAGCATGGCGATGCGCTCCACGATGAGCATCCCCGGTCTGTTCGAACCGGTCCGCCACGAAGGTATGATGCTGGTTGACGGAGGCGTGCGCAACAACTATCCGGTTGACATAGCCCGCGCGTGCGGGGCGGATTTCGTCATCGGTATCGACCTTGCCAACGAGGACCCCACCTATTCGCAGGTCAACAACATCGCCGAAGTCATCTCGCAGTTCATCTCCATGCTGGGCAACATCTCATATGAGAAGCACAGCGCCGCCGCCGACATAACAATCAAGCCGGACGTGGAAGGCTACGGTATGCTCACCTTCGGCAACGAGGCGGCAGATACCCTTTTCAACAGGGGCTACGCTGCGGCACTGAAGGAAAAAGACGCGCTGGAAAAGGTCAAGGCCGCCGTAATCTCCCCGATCCGCAGCACCAGCCCGGTCCGCAAGGCCGTTGACATACGTACCACCTCCATAAGCATAGACTCCATAGTCTTCGACGGACTTTCCGCACTGGAGGAGAAATACCTGATGAAGAAGATACGCCTCTCCACCAAAAACAGGATTTCGGCAAAAGACCTGGACGCGGCGATGAGCTATATGCAGGCGACCGGGGCGTTCGAGACGCTGAGCTACTCCATTCTTGGCACGGAGGAGCCCTACACGCTGCAGTTCAACTGCCAGAAAGGGCCCATCCACAGACTGGGGCTCGGGGTTCACGGCGACAACGAAGAAGCCATCTCCCTGGCGCTGAACGCCGGACTGAATACAGGAAAACTGACCGGTTCGAAACTGGACTTCAGCGCAAAAGTCGGGATGAACCAGAAAGCCGCCCTCAAATACTACCTCGACCTGCCCGGGATGCCCACCATCAACGTCAGGGCCATGATTACCAACCAGAACGTCAATATAGTGGGGGAAAACGGATTCAGGCAGCGCGCCGGATTCTGGGGCAACGAGGAGGAAATATACATCTCGAACATAAAATGGCGGGCGGTGGACCTCCAGGCCGGAGTCAAGAACAAGTACTACTCGATGCGCAGCATGCTGAGCAACGGGCTCGACTCCCTGTACGTGACCCCCGACATCAAGCTGATGCGGAGCGACTACCTGTCGGCCTTCCTGCGCGGGATGGTCTATACCTTCGACCGCAACTATTACCCTGAAAGCGGACTTGACGTCGATTTCGGCTACGAGTTCGAGTTCAAAAGGCTCGGGAATGACTATATCACCCCCTTCGAGCCGCAGCACATAGTCCACCTCAACATCACCGGGGTCATACCTGTCTGCAAGCGTTTCGTCATCATTCCCGAACTCCATTACAGGTCCATCTTCAGCAAATCGGGAGAGACCCACTGGGACATAGCCAACTACATTGGCGGAGCCTTCGCAGGCCGCCATTTCGGGCAGCAGCTGCCATTCATCGGCTTCAACGACATCCAGCTGGCACACAACCATATCCTGAGCGTAAGCGCAGACTTCCGCGTCAACCCCTGGAAAGAGCTCTACACCAGCATCAAGGCCGGAGCGTTCAAGGATATGCCAACCCTGAACATGCAGACCTGGGCCCAATATCCCATCACCATAGGCGCGGCGGTTGAACTGGGATATGCGACTCCCGTCGGGCCGGTCAAGTTAAACGTCCACTGGAACAACCGTACGGGATACGGATGGTATCTGGGCGCAGGCTTCGACTTCTAACCGTATGGACGAGGCGGGCAAGAAGATACTCTCCTCCCTGGAGTCCCGATGCGCGAGGCGTGAATACTGCTCCCGCGACATCCTGCACAAGGCGGCCCTCGCGATAGAGAAGGCCGGAGCGGACGTGTCCGCCGGGGAATTGCTGTCAAAACTCGTTGAAGAGGGATATGTGGACGACGCAAGGTACGCCGGGGCGTTCGCCAGGGAGAAGTCCGGCCTCACGGGCTGGGGCCCCGCCAAGATACGCTTCTTTCTCTCGGCAAAGGGGATAGCGCGCGAGACAATCGCCGCCGCCCTCGCAGATACCGACCCGGACAGGTCCTCAGAACGCCTGAGAAAACTTCTTGAGACAAAAGCCCGGGCCCTCAAGGGCGACCCGGACATCAAACTCAAGCTTCTGAGGTTTGCCCTGGGGCGCGGACACGAATAGGCCTCCGTGAAGGAGCCGGTCGACTCCGCGGTCAAGGCCCTGCAGGAAGCGGAAGGCTAAGCTATCTGGTCCCTTCCGTGCCGTTCCGGCCTCTCCTCGCCCGGCTTCACCTCCATCTTTCCCTCCTGCAGACTGGTATAAGCCTCCCTTTTCTTGAGAATGTCAATCGCCTCGAATATCGCGGCCCTCATACTTCTGGGATCGGCCTCATCGCGCCCCGACATCTCATAGGCGGTACCGTGATCCGGCGAAGTGCGTATGAAAGGCAGGCCTGAGGTGAAGTTGACCCCGTCCTCGAACGCTATGGACTTGAACGGGGCAAGCCCCTGGTCGTGATACATTGCCAGCGTGACGTCGAAGTCCTCATAGTGGCCCAGTCCGAAATAACCGTCGGATGAATAAGGGCCGAACGCAAGGATGCCTTCCTTTGTCGCCTCCGCTATGGCGGGGGCTATCTCCTCCTGCTCCTCCCTGCCGAGCAACCCGCCGTCGCCGCTGTGGGGGTTGAGGCTCAGCACGGCTATACGCGGCTGGTCTATGCAGAAATCCCTCTTCATCGACTCGTTCAGAAGGCGCAGCTTGCGCAGTATCGTATCCCTGGTGATGGACTGAGCCACGTCCTTCAGGGGGATATGGCCTGTCGCAACGGCTATCTTCAGACGGCTGCTCACCATCAGCATAGCCACGTCCTTCGCACCGAACTGCTGCTGAAGGTACTCCGTATGGCCCGGGAAGCCGAATCCCTCGACCGACATGGCCTTCTTGTTGATCGGGCCGGTGACGAGCACGTCGATACTGCCCGCCTTGATATCCGCGACGGCCCTTTCGAGCGAAGAGATTGCCGCCCTCGCAGACTCCGAAGTGGGCTCGCCGGGCTCCGCAAAAACGTTCTCCGGCAGGCAGTCCAGAATATTGACCTGCTTCGGGCGAGCTTCGGACGGATCCTTTATCACGACCGTCGGCAGTTCTTCGATCTCGGGGATGGTCTTGAGATAGAAACCGAAAAGCTTCGGAGAACCGTACACGACGGGGATGAACATATCCAATATGCGTGTGTCGCTCAAGGCCTTGATGATGACCTCATAGCCTATTCCGTTGCTGTCCCCCTGGGTTATACCCACTATTACTTTACCATTTGCCATATTTCAAAATGTTATTGTCCTTCAACGTAGCCGCCGTCTTCGGGAAGCCCCGCCTGCGAATATGCGGCTACCGCAAGACGGTCGCAGCGCTCATTCTCCGGGTGGCCGGCGTGACCTTTAATCCAGTGGAACTGTAGCCTGAAACGTGATGCCAACTCGTCCAGACGCATCCACAGGTCTTTGTTCTTCTTCCTCTTCCAACCCTCCGTCATTGTCCTGACCACATAGGTCGAATCGCTCCAGACCTCGACCGCCGCACCTTCCCACCTTATCGCCTCAAGACCCTTTATGACAGCCAGAAGCTCCATACGGTTGTTGGTCGTGCGCGAAAAGCCGCCGCTCAACTCCCTTTCCTTATCTCCGCACTTCAGAACCACGCCGTATCCTCCCGGCCCGGGATTGCCGCTCGCGGCCCCGTCCGTAAAAAGATATATCACCGGCCGTTCCTGCATATCGCAAAAATAGTTAAATTTGACGGAATTTAACGAATCCACCGTATGAATATTCTTGTAACCGGTACCGGCGGCCAACTCGGCAACGAATTGAGAAGGGCCTGCGAGGGAAGCGGCAACAGATTCCTGTTCACCGACGTGAAGGACGACGCGTCCGGTCTGGAGACCCTTCCGCTCGACATCACCAACCGTGATGCCGTCGAAATGATATGCGAGTCGGAGGGTATCAACGTCATAGTCAACTGCGCGGCCTACACCAACGTCGACGCGGCAGAGGATGACATAGCCTTCGCCCAGCTTCTCAACTGCACCGGACCGGAGAACCTGGCCTACGTGGCCCGGAAGCGTGGAGCCACTCTGATTCACATATCGACAGACTACATCTTCGGAGGAGAGGGCTGCACCCCCGTCAGGGAGGACTGCGAACCGGACCCCCACAGCGTTTACGGAAGCACGAAGCTGGCCGGGGAGAAGGCCGTGAAGGACAGCGGATGCAACTACATAATACTGCGCACCGCCTGGCTCTACTCCCCCTTCGGCCGGAATTTCGTCAAGACCATACTGAAGCTCGCCTCACAGAACAAATCGCTCAAGGTCGTATATGACCAGGTCGGCTCCCCCACCGCCGCCGCCGATCTGGCGGCTGCCATCCTGCACATAATCGAGTCCGGGCAGCTGGCGAAGACGGGGATCTACAACTACACGGACGAGGGGGCGGTAAGCTGGTATGATTTCGCCTGCGAGATATGCTCCGCGGCCGGCTCGTCCTGCAGGGTGACCCCCTGCCTGAGCGGAGAATTCCCCACAAAGGCCGCCAGGCCCCACTACAGCGTTCTTGACAAAGCGCTTGTCAAAGAGACGTTCGGGGTCAGCATCCCCCACTGGAAGGAGTCCCTGCACGAATGTCTGAAAGCACTCGGTTACTGAATATGAAAGGACTCCTGATTGCCGGGCCGTGCAGCGCCGAGAGTGAAGAGCAGGTATTGCAGAGCGCGATACAGGTCCGCGATGCGGGTATCGGGCTTTTCAGAGCGGGGCTGTGGAAGCCCCGCACCCGGCCCGGAGGCTTCGAGGGCGTGGGCGAGGCCGGAATCGGCTGGCTTGTCGCCGCACGCGAGCGCACCGGCCTCGACGTCTGCACCGAAGCCGCCTGCGCCGGGCACGTCAGGATATGCCTTGACAACGGAATCACAACCATCTGGCTCGGCGCAAGAACAGTTGCGAACCCTTTCGCTGTCCAGGACATCGCGGACGCGCTGCGCGCAGCAGGAGGATGCAGGAGGATACTTGTGAAGAATCCGCCGAGCCCGGATCTGGAGCTGTGGCTGGGGGCCATCGAACGGCTTCAAGGCTGCGGGGAGATTGTGGCCGTCCATCGCGGCTTCAAGGGCGGCGGCTCCGGTCCGTACCGCAACGACCCCCTGTGGGAACTTGCCGTGGAGTTCCGGGCCGGACACCCCTCCATACCGCTTCTCTGCGACCCGAGCCACATAGCCGGGACGAGGGAACTTGTGCCGGAGATAGCCCAAAGGGCCCTCGACCTGGGATTTGACGGCCTGATGATAGAGACTCACCCCAACCCGTCGGAGGCGCTGAGCGATTCCGCCCAGCAACTCTCCCCGAAGGAGCTGGAAGCCCTTCTGGCCCTTCTTGTAGAGCGCGGCAATTCCGGAAGCGATCCGGTTCTGGAAGAGCTCAGGGCCCGTCTCGATGCAATCGACGAACAACTTCTGTCGGTCATTGCCGGGAGAATGGAGGTATGCCGCAACATCGGTGAGGTGAAGAAGCGCGGCGGGCTTCCCATCATCCAGCCCGGACGCTGGGAGGAGGTGATGAGGAAGGTCGAGTCGCGCGCCTCCGAACTGGGCCTCGACAAAGGCTTCGCCCGCAGGATATTCGAAATCCTGCACGCGGAATCGGTATCGAACCAGGAATAAACCCTAAAGTTCCCTGCGGAATCTGGCCAGCGGTATGCCCAGCTGGCTGCGGTACTTCGCGACAGTACGCCTTGCCACCTTGTAGCCCTTCGCATCGAGGACTTCCACCAACTGCTCGTCGGTCAGCGGCTTATGCTTGTCCTCGGCATCGACGCACTCCTTCAGCGCCTTCTTCAACTCCCTCGTGGATATCTCCTCGCCCTCGGAATTGGACATCCCCTCCGAGAACAGGTATTTGAGAGGCAGTATGCCGAAATGGGTCTCGATGTACTTGCTGTTGACCACCCTGGATATGGTGGAGATGTCGAAGCCTGTCTTCGCCGCTATGTCCTTCAGCACCATAGGCTTCAACTTCGATTCGTCACCCTCCAGGAAAAAGTCGTGCTGGTACTCCAATATGGCGGCCATAGTCTTCTGCAAAGTGTTCTGGCGCTGCTTCAAGGCTTCGATGAACCACTTTGCGGAGTCAATCTTCTGCTTGACGAAGGCGGCCGCCTCCTTCTGGGCCCTCTCCGACGAGCCCTTGGACTCCAGCAGGATGTCGGTATAGCGCTTGTTGATGCGGAGCTCCGGTATCGACGCCCGCGGCATCGAAAAGGACAGCCTGTCCCCGTCAGCCTCGAGCAGGAAGTCGGGGACCACCTGCTGAAGCTTGTCGTCATACGAATCGTCCGTCTGTCCTCCGGGCGAAGGATTGAGCTTCACTATTCTGGCAAGGGCGGCCTTCATCCTCTCCTCCCCCAGCCCCAGACGCTGCGAGACCTTTTGGAGATGGCGGTTGACGAACTCGTCGTAGCACACCTCCAGAATCTTCTCCGCGTCCCTGACCGACTCCGTCTGCTCCATACTCCTGAGCTGGAGAAGAAGACATTCGCGCAAATCCCTCGCTCCCACGCCGACAGGTTCGAACTCCTGCACCACGCCTATCATCTCCTCAACTTCCTCCACGCTGACCTCCATACCCAGCCGGAATGCTATGTCGTCCACTATCATCTCCACCGGCCTGCGGAGGAGTCCGTCGTCAGACAGGGAGCCTATCACGAACACGGCTATGCTCTTCTGCCTGTCATCAAGATTCTTGAATCCCAACTGGTTCACCAGGCTCTGGGCGAAACTCTCCTTGTCCGAGAAGGTCTCACGCTGCGGGCGCTCATCCGGCCCCCAGTTGTTGCTGCGAACCCTGTACGACGGGATATAATCATCCTCCTTGAGCTCCTCTATGGATATGTCCCTATCCTCCTCTTCCTTCTCGGGAAGGGTATCGTCGAGGACCGGATTCTCCGCTATCTCGTTACGCACCGCCTGCTCCAACTCCTGAATCGGCAACTGAATCAATCCTATCGCCTGAATCTGGATTGGAGACAGCCTCTGCTGCGTCTTGAGTTCCAGTCCTTGCTTGAGCATCAGTATTCCGGTACGCTTATCGGGCGGAGCACCCTGACAGTATCGACGCGGAAAGTCTCCGGAACACCGACCGACGGGTATCTCATCTTCTCCTTCACGATGAAGGACGAAGGGAACTCGCCGCGGATGACGTCCAGCTCGGCCAACGCTTCCGAACGCGTCCTGAAATCTCCGACCGTAACCTTGAAAAACGGATTCTGGAAGGTCCTGTAGGCGGCCATCCCCGGATGCAGGGCCCTGAACTCGGACAAAATCCTGTCGGACTCCTCCCTCGAATCCTGCTTGTTGTCAAAAAATATCCTTATCCTGAAGCAGGGCACCTGCTTGGACCGGTTGGCCGCCAGGTGCTCTTCAAACGCCTCCATTGTCTTCTTCGACACGTGGACGTCAACTCCGGAAGGCAGCACGTCCCAGACCGACTCGCCGTCAAGAAGGGAGTCCACCGCATTCTGCGGCACATAGACAAGCGAATCCACCATTTCATACCCTTCCGGCACAACCGCGAGGGTATCGGCCTCCGGGGACTGGGCAAACGCCGCCCAACCTGAAAAAAGAACCGCAAGAAAAGCCAATGCAAACTTCATCGTCCGTACTTTTTCATCAATGACTTGACCGAAAGCTTCTTCAACTTGACCTCCCGGCCTTTGGCCCCCCTCTTCTTTGCTATCCTGTACTTCAAGTCCACCCTGTAATCCTTATAGTCGGGAGAACGCAACATCGAATATGCCGAAAGGAGCGAATATCCCGAGCCGAGCCTGCCCTTGAGCACCAGGCTGACCTCGCTCTCCGAGGCCGGCTCGAGCGCCAGCCCATCGACCTCGAAGGTAACCAGGGGCTTCTTCTTGTAGCGCAGGACTCCCGACACGTCCTTCAATTCAAGAAACGTGCCCGGATTCTTGACAGTGGGCGTTGCCCTGAACGTGAAGCCCTTCATTCCGTGCGGGGTGAAATCGACGTCACGCACTCCGGTCAGCGCCAGGTTGGCCGGTATGCCGCACCCCGTAAAGACCAGTAGGGCCGCCGCCACAATCATCGGTAATCCTTTCATAGCCATACGTCCGCAAAGATACTGATTTTTTCTATCTTTGCGAGAGGAATGAAAAAGGTATATATCGAGACATACGGCTGTCAGATGAACGTCGCCGACACGGAGGCGGTATTCTCGCTTCTTACGGATGCCGGCTTCGGGCGGAGCCTTGACATCGACGCGGCCGACGTCATCCTTGCCAACACCTGCTCCGTCCGTGACAATGCGGAACAGCGTATTCTCGGCAGAATAGAACAGTTCAACGTCAGAAAACGCCGACACGGGGCCGTGACCGGCATTCTCGGCTGCATGGCCGAAAGGATGAAGGAAGAACTGCTCGAAAAGGTTGACATAGTTGCGGGGCCGGACTCATACAGAAGCCTTCCCGCAATGATAGAGGAGGCCCTGCACGGAAGGCCGCAGGTGAACGTCGAACTGTCCCGGACGGAAACCTATGCCGACATAATGCCCGTAAGGACTGACACCAACGGAGTCAGCGCCTTCATCTCCATTATGCGGGGCTGCAACAACGTGTGCTCCTACTGCGTGGTGCCGTACACGAGGGGCGTGGAAAGGAGCAGGCCCTTCCGCACGATAGTGCGCGAAGCCTGCGACTGCGTGGCGAAAGGATACCGCGAAGTCACCCTGCTGGGCCAGAACGTGGATTCGTACCTCGACGGAGAAGTCAATTTCGCAAAACTCCTCGCAATGGTGGCGGAGGCCTGCCCCTCGACGAGGGTGCGTTTCTCCACCTCACACCCCAAGGATATCTCCGACGAGCTGCTCCGGACCATGGCGTCACACCCGAACGTATGCCGCCACATCCACCTGCCGGTCCAGTCCGGCTCCAACCGCATGCTCGAAAAGATGCGCCGCCGCTATACGCGCGAGTGGTATATGGAACGCGTAGCGAAAATACGCGAGCTGATGCCCGACTGTGCCATCTCCACCGACGTCATAGCCGGATTCTGCTCCGAGACCGAAGAGGATCACAAGGCTACCCTCTCACTTTTCAGGGAAGCCGGATTCGACTCCGCATATATGTTCCAGTACTCCGAAAGACCCGGGACTCTCGCTGCCCGCAACTACCCCGATGACGTGCCGCCCGAAGTCAAGACCGCGCGCCTCGAGGAGATTATCTCCCTCCAGAACCGGCTCTCGCTTGAAAGCAACCGCCGCGACATCGGCAAGACCTTCGAGGTACTGGTGGAGGGCCCTTCCAAGAAGGGGACAGGCCAACTCTGCGGGCGCAACAGCCAGAACAAGATGTGTGTCTGGGACGACTCGGTCCACAAGCCCGGCGACACTGTAAAAGTAAGGGTCACCGGCTGTACGCAGGCGACCCTCCTCTGTGAACTTTCGGAATAAGCCTATCCGATGAAGGCGACAATCTCGCCCTTCTCAACCGAAGCGCCCTGCCCGGCCTTCACGGCCAGCACGAGCCCGTCGGCGGGAGCGACTATCCGCTCCATACCATAATAGGTCTGGACATAGCCGGCAACGGCGCCTTTCTTGAACGCCTTGCCTGTGGAAGGCTCCTTCGACACTCCTGTCGAATCCACCTCCCAGAGCATCTGACCGGCCGCGGGGGCCTGCAGAGGCATAGCCTTCGGATGATCCTTCATAAATGCATCCACGTCGAAGGCGGGCACCTCCACAACCGGACGCACCACCTTTATCGGGGCGCCGGCCTTTGCGCGGAAGTCCTCCAATTCGGTCTCGAACCGCTTCTTCGCGACTCCGGACCTGTAATCGATATACTGCCTCTCGTGCATCGCCATCTCGAACAGCTCCTCGTCGTCCTGTCCGCAGTCCCAGCCGTTCTCGGCCATCTTCTTCCTGAACTCCGGCAGCGCGTCGGGATACTCGTCCTGAGGGTTGCCTTCGAAGAACTCCAGGCCCTTCTCCTTCGCAAGCGCAACAATCTCGGGCGCAAGCTTGCCCGGCAGACGTCCCATCTTGCCAAGAATCATACCCCAGGTATCCTTGTCTATCGTGGAGAAGCGCGGCTTGTTCTGAGCCATCGCAAGCAGATTCATAAGAGCCGTATTCTTCACGTACTGGCTGAACGGAGTAACAAGCGGAGGATAGCCCAGACGCGGCCACACGTACTCGACCTCCCTGAAGAGCTGGACCATAAGCGAGTCGAGGCTGCTCTCCGGCTTGCCGTTGGCGCGCTCCGCGGCATTGATTGCGGCCTTGAAGCCGGTAAGGTCGGCCATCATAGAGCCCATCATACCTCCCGGAAGGCCGCAGCCCACCAGAAGCGAAGTCATCTGCGAATTGGTCTTGCCGATCCAGTAGCCGAGGAAGTCGTCTATGAACTCCTGAGTGAGGGAACGGACCTCCATATAGGCGTCCATATTGATATCCTTCACAAGGAATCCGTCCGCCTTGAGCATCTGCTGGATGGTGATTACGTCCGGATGGACCTTGCCCCAGGAGAGGGGTTCGACGGCCACGTCGATGTATTCCGCCCCGGCGCGGGCCACCTCGAGCATCGAGGCGGGCGAGAATCCGGGGCCGCAGTGGCCATGGTACTGCACCTTGATGTGCGGGTATTTCTTCTTTATGCCGCTCACAAGCTTCGCCAGATCGGTCGGGCGGCCTATTCCGGCCATATCCTTCAGGCAAATCTCGTCTGCGCCGTACTCGACCAGGTGGTCAACCACCCCCATATAATACTCCACGGTATGGACCGGAGAGTGGGTTATCGAAAGCGCAGCCTGTGAAATCATCCCGGCTTTCTTGGCATACTCGACGCTGAGCTTTAGGTTGCGATGATCGTTGAGTCCGCAGAAACTGCGGGCTATATCGGTACCCTGCGCCTTCTTCACCTTGAACATAAGTTCACGCACGTCCGCCGGGACAGGGTTCATACGGAGGGCGTTGAGGCCTCTTTCGAGCATATGCGTACCGATACCGGCCTTGTTGAACGGTGCCGTCCACTTGCGTACGGAAACGTTGGGGTTCTCGCCATAGAGAAGGTTGACCTGCTCAAAAGCGCCGCCGTTGGTCTCGACACGGTCGAAACAGCCCATCCCGATAATGGCGGGAGCCACCCTGACAAGCTGATCGACGCGCGGCTGATACTTGCCGGACGACTGCCACATATCTCTGTAAACCAGAGAGAATTTAACTTCTTTTGCCATAGTACAAATCAATTTTCCGCCACATTGCGAAATCTTCCAAAGATACAAAGAAATTTCGATATTGCCATTTTCGGGGATATTTTGATATTCCAAAAATTTGCGTACCTTTGCCGTCCTTACTGACACGGTGCGATTAGTTCAGTTGGTAGAGCACCAGATTGTGGTTCTGGGTGTCGTGGGTTCGAGCCCCACATCGCACCCCACCTGGAAAGGGTTGCAGGATAATCACCGCAACCCTTTCTTTTTTTCAGAGCATACCGGTATGCGTCTCAGTCATATTTCATCCGCGCAGCCGGGCAATTTGGTGCAAACAGTAGCGGGTCAGACTTAATTCTTCCGGAAAACGGCTTATATTTGTAGCGAACGTGTTCCTCTGTAATGACAAATACCGTACTGTCAGACAATATAGGCTGCGACGCCCTGAAAGGTGAATGGGGCCTTTCCCACCCGGGTGAAGGTATCATCTGCCGGTTCCGCTGCGGAACGGTAATGGAGTTGTAATTGGATGGATATTAGAACGGCAAGGATTGAGGATCTCCCCCGCTTGATGGACATATACCGTCAGGCGCGGGAAACAATGATTTCCTGCGGGAACGTCAACCAGTGGAAGCCGGGGCATCCGTCCGAGGAAATGATCCGCGCCGATATCGCCAGGGGGTATTGCAGGGCGGTCGAATCGGACGGTACGATTGTGGGGGCTTTCGCATTCATCCCGGGGAAGGATCCTACATATGACGTGATCGAGGGCGGTGAATGGATTGACGACACTCTCCCCTACGTCACCATCCACAGGCTTGCAAGCACAAAAACATCCACGGGAGTCGCCGGGGCCTGCTTCGACTGGTGCTGGTCGCAGTCCCACAACCTGCGGGTGGACACCCACGAAGACAATGTCATAATGCGCCACTGCATCGAAAAGGCAGGGTTCAGATACTGCGGAATTATCCACCTATTGAACGGAGACCCGCGGCTTGCCTATCAAAAGATCGGGCAGATTCATCCGCGTGGACGTTGCTATCTGGAGACCTTCAAAATGATACGATCCCTGCTGTTTGGCAGAGACCGCAACATTATTCTGCTCCCGGCTCTCACTGGCATTCTGTGACGAGCCGGACAGCGTGGGCGCGATGCCAATAGTCGTGGTTTGAAGAATCGACCAAGTCCGAATGGAAGATTATGACGTACGCAATGTTGCTGTCGTAAGGAGTGGCGGACCAGTAGTAGCCGTAGCTGCCGACATTGAGGACGCTCGCCGGATAACTGTAGTCAGGATCGCCATCCCGATTGCCGGCCGCAGGGAGAAACACGCATCCGTTATTCTGCAGAACAGTGAACTCTGCAACTGTATAATTCCGATTATTCATGTTGCTGCTATATGTATCGAAAACTGTAGGCT
>JAKSJZ010000002.1 GCA_024401995.1 Bacteroidales bacterium | reverse complement strand
CTTGGTGTGCCGTTACCACTCCAACTAGCTAATGTCACGCGAGCCCATCCGTATCTGACGAATCTTTCAAACTGAAGCGATGCCGCTCCTGTTGCTATGGGGTATTAGGCGACGTTTCCATCGGTTATCCCCCGGATACGGGCAAGTTGCTCACGCGTTACGCACCCTTCCGCCGGTCGCCGCCAAAGTATTGCTACTCCGCGCTGCCCCTCGACTTGCATGTGTTAAGCCTGCCGCTAGCGTTCATCCTGAGCCAGGATCAAACTCTTCTTTGTATATTCTTTATTTCCAAGCTTGACCTCTGACCCCTTGATTCCTTTAAGAAATCAACGCTCTCGATTCTTTGTTCTCGGTACTTGTTGTACTTGTCTTCCAGTATTTTCAAAGAACAATCGCTTCGCCGATTGCGAAACGGGCTGCAAAGATAAACACTTTTTCCAACGTGGCAAACTTTTTCTCAATTATTTTCAATTTTTTCTAACTTTGCGTTGCTTATGAAAAAACCCACCCTCTGGAATATATTTTTTGAATTTGCCAAAATAGGGGCCTTCACAATAGGGGGAGGGTATATTATGGTCCCTACAATCGAGAAGGCGATACGCAGGCTCGGTTGGATTCCCGAAGAAGAACTGCCGGATATGGTAGCCCTGAGCCAGAGCGCTCCGGGGCTGCTGACGGTGAACATGTCCATCTTCACCGGACACAGGATAAGGGGACTGGCGGGGAGCATTGCGGCGACAACGGGGGTGATTCTCGCGCCGATAATTGCAATTCTTCTGATAGCAATGTTCTTCGCCTCCTTCAGGGACATCCCGATTGTGAAGAATATGTTTTACGGCGTACGCCCGGTAGCGGTGGCCATAATCGCCGGCTATACCGTCCGTCAACTGAAGAAAAACGCACACTGGTGGCAATGGGCTATCTCCATCTGCTCGCTGGCGGCCCTGGCGGTCTTCAAGCTGTCTGCCGTCTATGTGCTGCTTGCGGTCATTCTGGGTTCGGCGGCAATATCCCTGTTCAAGCATAGGAGGGACGCGAGATGATTCTGCTGCTACTGAAACTCTTCTGGTCCTTCTTTCTCATAGGACTTTTCACATTCGGCGGAGGATATGCCGTCGTTGGGATGATACAGAGCGAGATAGTCATATCGCACGGATGGCTGACCGAAAGTTCGTTCACGGACATAGTGGCCATCTCGCAGATGACCCCCGGCCCGATAGGGCTCAACTGCTCGACCTACGTGGGATATGAAGTGATGAAACAGGCCGGCTTTTCGGAGTTGATTGCCGCCATCGGGTCCGTCACCACCTCGATTGCCGTCGTGCTGCCGAGTTTCGTGATAATGATCCTGATAGTCCGCTTCTACGCCAAGTTCCATACGACCCGGACATTCTCCGACGTCCTTTCCGGTCTGCGCCCCGCCGTTGCAGGGCTGATCGGAGCCGCGGCATTCGTACTTGCCGTAAGGTTCTCCTTCGGGGAAGGATTCAGCCTTGTAACGGACAACTTCCCGGATTGGAAGTCCTGGGCACTTGCCGGAGCGGCTTTCCTTTGTTACACCTTCCTTGATGCCGGCCCGCTGCAGATTATCGGCGGCGGAGCCCTGCTCGGAATAATAATCAATCAGATATGAGACACCTGCTGTTTATGGCCGTTCTCTCGGCACTGCTGGGCATCGTTCCCCAGCCCGAAAAAGTGGAAGAAATGAAGGGGAACTTCCGAATCGCCGGAGCCACCTTCAACTGCGAGATGTCCCTCGACAGGGAAAGCCAGAACTTGATTTCGGAATTCGCGGACAGGCTTGCGATGATTTCGGACAGGACAGTCAGCTTCGCTCCGTCCCCGACCCTGAGGTCCAATGCCGCATCCGGGCTGCTGAAAGGAGTCTGCTTCCTGCTGGACAAAGACAAGATTTCCGGAGAGTACTCCCTGGAAGTCACTCCGAAATACGTGTTGGTCTTCGCTTCCGACTTCTACGGGTTCACGTATGCGCTGCAGACCATCCGTCAGCTCCTGCCGCCGGCCATATACGGCACGTCCCCGGCCCCGGGCGAGAAATGGGTGCTGCCCTGCTGCAAGATAACGGACAAGCCCCGCTTCGCATACAGAGGCCTGCTTCTCGACTGCAGCCGTCACTTCTTCAAGGTCGAGGAAATATACAGGATACTGGAGATAATGAACGTATATAAGCTCAACCGCTTCCACTGGCATCTGTCGGACGATCAGGGCTGGAGGATCGAGATAAAGAAATACCCTATGCTTACCGTCGCGGGAGCATACCGCAGCGGCACCCAGATAGGCCGCGAGAGGGGGTCTAGCGACGGTATCGGATACGGAGGATTCTACACCCGGGAGGAGATAAGAAGCGTCGTGGCGTATGCACGCAAACTGGGCATCACCATAATCCCGGAGATAGACCTGCCGGGCCATATGCAGGCAGCCCTGGCCGCATATCCGGAACTCGGCTGCTCCGGTGGCCCCTACCGCGTACGGACGGGCTGGGGCGTCTCCGACCAGGTGCTCTGCCCGGGAAAGGAAGAGACATTCGCCTTCATAGAGGGGGTGATGGATGAAATATGCGACCTCTTCCCCTCCGAATACATCCACATCGGAGGTGATGAATGTCCGAAAACCGAATGGGAGAAATGTCCGGACTGTCAGGCCAGGATAGCGGCTTTGGGACTCACCTCTCACAACGGCGTGAGCAAGGAGCAGAGGCTTCAGAACTACGTGACCGAAAGAGTGCAGAAGTACCTGGCCTCCAAGGGCCGCCGCATCATAGGCTGGGACGAGATTCTGGAAGGGGAACTGGCCGAAGGCGCCACAGTGATGTCGTGGAGGGGGACAGCCGGAGGCATCAAGGCCGCTGCGGCGGGGTTTGACGTCATTATGTCCCCCAACATCTACTGCTATTTTGACCACTCCCAGTCAACGGAACTTTCAAAAGAGCCTCTCGGCCCAACGCAGAATCCCAAGAGAGCAATACCTCTGGAGAAAATCTACAGTTTTGAACCTCTCCTCAATATGGAAGCCGGGGCCACGTCGCACGTACTTGGCGTACAGGCGAACCTGTGGACGGAATATATCGCGGAGCCCTCGCACCTCGAATATATGCTGCTGCCAAGACTTCTTGCGCTCAGCGAAGTGCAGTGGTGCAACAAGGAGGTCAGGGACTACGACCGGTTCCGGGCCGAAGTCGCCGGGCACCAGAGCGCCATACTTAATATAATGGGGTACACCTTCCGTCCCGTAGACTAACGGACCGGGAGTTGCCTCCCGTATATCCATTCCTCGCGGCGGTATTTTTCGTCAGCCACCCTCTCTATCTCCCTGAGGTCTCCGGGGCTCAGCACATACTCTCCCCGTCCTTCACCGTACTCGCTCAGAAAAGCCTCCAGCGCGGAAGCGAACTCCCCTATGGAGGCGAACGGAAGGAGGGATTTCAAATTGCCCACGCGCGAACGCACGGACGACACCCCCTTCAGGTGAAGTTTGCTCTGCGGCGTATCCAGAACCTTTGTAAGCGTATCGATATCCACGTCGTACATCAGCGTACCGTGAATCATCTCACTACTCCCCTCGAAACGCCTGGCATATCCGGAGACCTTCAGGCCGTCCACAAAGATATCGTTGCGCCCCGACAGGACGGCATCGACCCCGAAGGAGCGCAGCGCCGCCACTATGGGCTCCGGGGAGGCTCCCCGTCCCACTATCGTATAGTTCAGGTTCTGAAGGTCGTGATAGACGGCTCCGCCGCCGGTGATGCGCCGGGCCAGCGCTATCCCCTTTGATTGAAGATACTCCAGATTGACCTCCTGTTCCGCGTTCTGGTTCTCCCCGATAATCACCGACGGGGAATTGCGCCAGACAAAGAAAAACAGGCCGCCGGGCGGGAGGTGACGGAAGCACCACTCGTCCAGCGACATATTGAAATGGGGATCGGTGGATGTGTTTCTGAGGAAACGCATCCTCCTCTACTCGGCAAGTTTGACGGAGACAATCCTTACCGGAGTGTTGGGCCGGTCCCGGCGGTCCCTGTCAACCGCAGCAATCTTGTCTATGACATCCAATCCCTCCAGAGTCTCCCCGAAAACGGTATAAGCCCCATCGAGCTGGGCACAGTTGCCCTCGTCCTGAACCAGATAGAACTGGCTGCCGGAAGACTCCCTTGCCGGATTCGCGGCATCACCCCTGCGGGCCGCCGCAAGCGCACCCTTCTTGTGGGAATGGTTGGGAAGAATCTCCGCGGGGATTGTATAGCCGGGGCCGCCGGTACCCCACATCTCCCGCTGCGACTCATCCTTCGAGAGCGGATCCCCTCCCTGAATCATAAACCCGTTGATGACACGGTGGAAGAGCATTCCGTTGAAATACCCGCTGCGGGCCAGCTTTACGAAATTGTCCCTGTGAAGAGGGGTGTCCTCGTAAAGCTTCACCTTAATTGTGCCGAGACTGGTGATAATCTCGAAAACCGGCTCTGCCGGAATTGTGATTTCGCTTTCCATAACTTCTGACTGTTCTGTTGCCGCGGCAGCATCCTCCTGCTTGTCGGAAGAGCATTTGCAAGCCGACACACCGAAGGCCAGCGCAAGCACCGCAAGAATTTTGAAATACTTTTTCATTTTATGAGTTTTTTATAGACCATCACTCCGTAAACGGCAAGCAGCGCCGTGTTGAAAACCAGTCCCGCCCACTCCGGCCAGTCCGCACAAATCCTCCCCGGAAGGAGCGACACGAAATAAAGCAGGACGCCCAGCACAAGGAAGAAACCTATTCCCCGGCGGTCATAGCTGACAGGATAATACCTTCTGCCCAGGGCATAACTGAGAACCATCGAGGTGCCATATCCGGCGAACCCGCCCCAGGCGCAGGCCACATACCCCATTCTGGGGACGCCCACCACATTGACGGCTATCATCACTATGGCGCCTGCCGCACTCAATACGGCGCCCCACCAGGTCCTGTCGGTAAGTTTGTACCAGAAGGAAAGGTTGAAATACACGCCCATAAAGACCTCGGCGGCCATCACAATCGGGACCACCCCGAGCCCGGCCCAGAACCCTTTCCCTATAAAATACTTCAGCAGCGGCATATAGAACATCACCGCCAGGAACGCAAAGGTCGTGAAAACTATGAAGTATTTCATCCCGTCGGCCAGCGTCTGCGGATCATTGCGATCGCGGCTGCTGCCGAACACAATGGGCTCGTACGCATATCTGAAAGCCTGTGTGAGCAGAGCCATAATCATCGCTATCTTGACGCAGGCGCCGTAAATGCCGAGCTGTACGTCGGCACCCCCGCCATAAAGGAAGGGGAACAGAATCTTGTCGGCAACCTGATTCAGGATACCCACCAGACTGAGCAGCAGAAGAGGCCAGGAATATCCGAGCATCCTTCCGGCAAGCGCCCTGTCAAAACCTCCGCGCAACCCCTTGAGTTCGGAACCGAAGAAACCGAACACTCCGGCCGTACATATCAGGTTCGCGAAGAATATGAGTCCGACACCATCGTTGAACCTTGCATAAACCCCCTGCAGCATCGGGACGAACGGCATAACGAGGAAAATGAACAGGTTCAGCAGCACGTTCGGAACAATGAACGCAAACTTCAGGAGCATAAACTTCACGGCCTTGCCCTCCAGCCTGAGATGGGAGAACATTATGGCCTGGAAAGCATCCATCGCCACTATCAGCGCCATCGCACCCACATACTCCGGATGCGCCGCATATCCCATCGAAGACGCTATCGGCCCCAGGAAAACAAGCACCAGGGCCACGAACGCAAGGCCTACGCCTCCGACAAGCTTCAGGGAAGTTCCATAAACCTTTTCCGGATCTTCGCCGCTCCTGTTGGAGAAGCGGAAAAGCGTCGTCTCCATCCCGAATGTGAGCAACGCGAAAAAGAGCGCCGTATATGCATACAGGTTGGTCACTATGCCATACCCGCCGCTCTCGACCGCTATCCGGTTGGTGTGGACCGGCACGAGCAGATAATTGAGGAAACGCCCTACAATGCTGCTCAATCCATATATTGCCGTATCCCTGGCCAGTGACTTGAGATTCATGGATACAAAATTAACAAATTTGTCAGAGTCCGGATGCAAGTCTGACTATTTCGGACACTGTGGGATGGGGGAACACGGTCCTGCACACGTCCTTCAAGCCCAGGCCGTTCTGCATTGCCAAACAGCAACCGTGTATAATCTCGGACGCTCCGCTCCCGAGGATATGGACCCCCAGAATACGGTCACCGTCCGCAATAATCTTGCATATCCCGTCCGTCCTGTCATTTTCCGCCGCAAACCTTCCGGAGAAAAGCATCGGGAGTCTGAGTACGCGCGCCCCTTCGGGAGCCTGCTCCTCCGTGAGTCCAACTCCGGCAACCTCCGGGTTGGTATAAACCACTCCGGGGATAACCCTGTAATCCATCCTTACCTCCGGGCGCGAAGGATCGCGGCGCCGCAGGATATCCTCCACGGCAACCTCCCCTTCCCGACTCGCCGTATGGGCCAGCATCGAGAAGCCGGTAACGTCACCCGCCGCATACACTCCCTCCACTCCGGTACGCATGAATTCATCCACCTTGATACCGCGGTCAACCTGAACCCCGAGCGTCTCCAGACCATATCCCTGAAGATTCGCCCTGCGTCCGACGCACATCAGAATCTTTGCAGGCACGAGTTCCCCTTCTGCGCCTTCGGCATCTTCGAAAATGACTTTCCCGCCTTTCAGGGACTTGACCCTGCAACCCAGATGAAACCGGACCCCCTTCTTGGAATACACTTCCATCAGCATCCGGCTTACCTCCCCGTCCATAGGCCCGAGAATCTTCGGCATCATCTCAAACACGTCGACTTCCGCACCGAACGAACGGTAGAAACTGGCGAACTCCATACCTATGACACCTCCTCCAATGACAGCCACACTCTCCGGGATATGGTCGAGTGCAAGGGCCGCCGTGCTGTCCATAACGTCCGGCGCCCCGGGAATCGGAGGAACGGCCGGCGAGGACCCGGAGCAGATGAGCAGGTCCTCCGCCTCATAGACAGTCCCCCCAACCCTTACCCTCAACGGATCCCGACCTTCTATGACGGCTTCGCCCTTCACTACCTCAACCCCACAACCCCTCATCGAAGCGGCGACTCCGCCTACAAGCCTGCGCACAACCCTTTCCTTCCTCTTCTGCACTTTCGCATAATCGACCTTCACGCCCTCGGCAACAACCCCGAAGGAGTCTCCGCCCACGGCGTGATCAAAAATCTTGGCGGAATTGAGAATCGTTTTCGTGGGGATGCACCCCTCGTTGAGGCAGACGCCCCCGAGCTCCTTCTTTTCGAAAAGAACAACCCTGAGACCGGCCTTCGCGGCTTTCTCCGCGGCCACATACCCCGCAGGGCCTCCCCCTAAAACAGCCAAATCGTACATTTTCAGAATCACTTAATAGTTTGGCACGCGCCTTGCAATAATTTCTGTCGAATAGTTTTTTCATAGGTTAAATTTTAGGTTAGAATCTCGTGCGGCCTTCGATGTGATATCGTGGGCCGCATTTTCTATGTAAAGATACAAACTTTTTCGGCTACTCAATCACCGCAAGGGAAATCGGGTAGCCGAAAAAGCAAAAACGTGTGTGGACCTTATCAGTCGTTGAGCGAGAAGCGCTTGAACACCAGGACCTTCGCCTCCTTGTCCGCGGCGGCGATTGCCTCCTTTACGGAAATGTGGTTGTCGGCCATCTGATACTCCTGCGCCTCAAGCGTCTGCTCCTTGAAGAACTTCTGCAGACGGCCGTTGGCGATGTTCTGAACCATCTGTTCCGGCAGGGTCGCGGCTTTCTGCTCGCCCACCGTCCTGATGATTTCACGCGCCTGGGCGGCTTGTTCCGGAGTAATCCAGCCCTTCGCCGTGTTGGACTCAATATGGTCTTCGCTGTCAACGTGGGCGGGATTGATACCGGCCTTTGAAAGAGCCGCGTCAACGGCCTTCCTGACAAGCTCCTCCCTGGTCTTCTCGACGGCCACCTTGAGCTCCTCCTCCACAACCTCCTTGGGGCACTGCTCCGCGCTGATGGCGACGGGGTTCATCGATGCAACCTGCATCACGACGCCCTTTGCTATGTCTGCGGGAACTTCCTTGCTGAAGCCCACAAGCGCGCCAAGCTTCCCGTTGAGAGTATGTACATACTGCGCCACGAAAGGAGCCTCGACATACGCATAGTAAGCAAGCACGTGCTTCTCTCCGGTCTTGCCGGTCTGGGCCTCGACAGCCTCCTCAACCGTAAAGCCGTCCGCCATCTTGCAGGCCTTGAGGCCTTCGAGATCGGCGGGGCACGACGCGATGGCCGCATCGGCTATAGCGTCCGCAAGATTCTGGAAATCAGCGTTGCGGGACACGAAATCGGTCTCACATCCGAGGCAGACAAGAATGGCCTTGTTGCCGGAAATGCGCGCCTTGACCGCGCCCTCGGAGGTCTCGCGGTCGGCTCTCTTGGCTGCCACAAGCTTGCCCTTCTCGCGGATAATGCCTACAGCCTTGTCGAAGTCGCCGCCGGCTTCTTCGAGAGCGTGCTTGCAGTCCATCATACCTGCGGAAGTCATCTTGCGCAGTTTCATTACATCTGCTGCTGTAATTGCCATAATGCTTCGATATTCTAGTAATTGAACAAACGGACAGGACTACTCCTTCTCCGCCTCGACCTCGACGGGCTTCGCACCCCTGCGGGCACGGAGCTTGCGCTCGTTGGTCTTCACAACTTCCTGCTCATCGGCTTCGGCCTGCTTGTCCTTTTCGAGCTTGCGCTCCTCGAGGCCCTCGGCTATCGCCGCGCAGAGGATATTGACAATACACTCCACGGACTTCGCCGCATCGTCATTCGCCGGAATCACATAATCAATCGTACTGGGATCGCAACAGGTATCAACCATAGCGAAAACCGGGATGTTAAGACGATTGGCCTCCCTGACCGCGTTGGCCTCCTTCTGCACGTCAACCACGAAAACGGCTGACGGAAGACGGCTCATATCACGGATGGAGCCCAGGTTCTTCTCGAGCTTAGCCCTCTGGCGGTCAACCTGAAGGCGCTCTCTCTTGGCAAGCTTGTCAAATGTGCCATCCTCCTTCATCTTGTCGATGGTGCCCATCTTCTTGATGGCCTTGCGGATGGTGGGGAAGTTGGTAAGCATACCACCTGCCCATCTTTCAGTAATTGAAGGCATGTTTACGGCTGTAGCTTTCTCCGCTACGAGTTCCTTTGCCTGTTTCTTGGTTGCTACGAAGAGAATCTTGCGCCCTGATTTGGCAAGCTGTTTCATCTCTTCGGCAGCCTCGTCTATCTTGACGATAGTCTTGTGCAGGTCAATGATGTGGATTCCGTTCTTCTGATCGAAGATGTACGGAGCCATCTTAGGATTCCACTTGCGGGCAAGATGTCCGAAGTGTACGCCTGCATCAAGCAATTCTTGGAAATTTGTTCTTGACATTTCTTTAAAATCTTTTTTGTTGTCCCTCCTCATCGGGAAGGTCTCTTTTCTTCAAGGTGGAGTAGCGTCCTGCTGCGGGCGGTCTCCGGCCTTTTCCGCAGTGCGGCAACCCGATAATCAAAAAGAAGGGGTTTGGAACCGCATCTGTACATTGTAAATAGTTGTAATACTAACGTTTGCTGAACTGGAAGCGGCGACGTGCACCAGGCTGGCCGGGCTTCTTGCGCTCAACCTCGCGGGCATCGCGGGTGAGAAGGCCTGCCGCCTTGAGTGCCGGACGATATGCTTCCTTGTCAGCCTCGCAAAGTGCGCGGGCGATTCCCAGGCGGATAGCCTCAGCCTGACCCTTGGTACCACCACCTACGATGGTTATCCTGGTGTCGAACTGACCGGCGGTCCCGGTAATCTCGAAAGGCTGGTTAACGACATAACGGAGCGTCTCCTCCTTGAAGTAATCTTCGATGGGACGGTCGTTGATCGTGATGTTGCCTTTCCCGGCTGCGAGATAAACGCGAGCTACAGCTGCTTTACGTCTTCCAAGGGCGTGTGTCTGTTCCATTTGCTCTGTTTAAATTTCGTTCAACTTGATTTCTTTGGGTTTCTGTGCCTGGTGGGGATGCTCGGGGCCTGCATAAATGAACAGGTTGCCGAGAATCTTGTCACCGAGACGAGTTTTGGGAAGCATACCCTTTACCGCTCCCCTGATAAGCTCAGTGGGCTTCTTTGCCAGAATCTCCTTCGGTGTGGTGAAGCGCTGTCCGCCCGGATAACCGGTATAGCGCACATACACCTTGTCGGTCATCTTCTTGCCCTTCAAGGCCACCTTCTCAGCGTTGATTACGATGACATTGTCGCCGCAATCGACGTTGGGGGTGAATCCAGGCTTGGTCTTGCCGCGGAGGACAAGCGCAATTCTGGACGCAAGACGACCAAGTGCGAGATCCGTCGCATCAATGAGAACCCACTGCTTGTCGACAGTCGCCGAATTCAGCGATACCGTCTTGTAACTCTGTGTGTCCATTGTCTTGATCTTAATGGTTAATAATAAAATTGCGATCCCTACAATTATAGGGGTCGCAAAGGTACAAAATATTTCGGGAGTGACAAAATTTATTTGTCCCCTCCTCCCTTATATCAGTTGGTTGGCCTGCAGGAAAGCATTGACGGCCACGACGGTGAACACGCCGCAAATCAGGGCCGCAACTATAATTCCTATGACTTTCACCCTCTTGAACCAGGTGTCCCCGTTCCAGCCGACAGTCTGGAACATACTCCAGAACCCGTGGGTAAGATGGAGGAAAAGGAAGAAGAACCATATAAGATAAAGGGCGAGTCCCCACCAGGTCCCGAACGTGAAGTTGAGGAGCAGATAAGGGTTGTTCTCGAACTGGCCGATGCCGAACATCTCGGGAAGCTGCATCTTCGCCCAGAATCCGGTAAGATGGAAAGCGATGAATCCTATGATGACCATACCCAGGACAAACATATTCTTCGCCGACCAGGAATCCGCGCCGGCAACGGACGATACCTCATAACGCTTCAATCCCCCGCGGGCAATGACGTTGCGGGCCGTAAGCCAGCAACCGTAAAGGATGTGGACCAAAAAACCAAGCGCAAGAACCGGCACCATTATGCTGATGACTGGTGTGGACATAAAGTCGCAACCCAACTTGAAAAGACCGTCGCCGGCGCTGAAAAGCTTGTCGTCAGCGGCGACAACGCCATACTTCCCGGTGAACGAATCGATGACCGAAAAGAAATTTATCGTACCGTGAAGCAGCAGGAAGACAAACAGAAATGCCCCGCTCACGGCCTGTATGAACTTCTTCCCGATAGATGAGTTGAATATGAACATAATGGGTAGGGTTTTGCGCACAAAGCGTGCAAATATAACCCGAATCTTGCAAGTTTCATAATTTTTGGGCAACTTTGTTTGCTGTTAACAAACCACCGTCTATGTATAGGAGAGTACTTCTCAAACTAAGCGGAGAGAGTCTCGGAGGCCCTGAAGGGAAAGGGATTGACGAGGCTTGTCTTGAGAAATTCGCGGCCGGTATCGCGGCCGCCGTCAAAGCCGGCTACCAGATTGCCATAGTCAACGGGGGAGGCAACATCTTCCGCGGACTGCAGGGCGTCGGCAAGGGATATGACAGGGTAACGGGAGACCGTATGGGGATGCTCGCCACCGTCATCAACTCCCTGGCCCTCGCATCAGCGCTGCGCTCCGCCGGCATCAGGGCCGAAGTCTTCACGGCCACCCCTATGGAACCCATCGCGAAAGGTTATGTACGCGAATCGGCAGTCAAGGTTCTTGACGAGGGGGGAGTCGCGCTCATCGCCGGAGGCACGGGCAACCCGTTCTTCACGACCGATTCGGGCGCTGCGCTGCGGGCCTTGGAAATCGGTGCGGACGCCTTGCTGAAAGGCACGAAAGTGGACGGGGTCTATACCGCCGATCCGGAAAAAGACCCGTCGGCACGTAAATTCGACGAACTTACCTTTGACGAGGCCTTGAACAAACACCTCAAGGTTATGGACCGGACCGCGTTCGCCCTGTGCGAACAGGGGCCCGTCCCGATTGTGGTCTTCGACATCAACAAGCCGGGCGCCCTGCTCGAGATTCTCAAGGGCGGCAAGGCCGGCACTCTGGTTCACGCATAAACGACAACACCATGATAACTGAAAAAGCAAAAGAAATTATCGGCGGCGCCGAATCGAAAATGAAATCAGCGGTCTCCTTCATCGAGGAGGACCTCAAGACCTATCGGGTGGGGAAAGCCAATCCCTCGATTTTCAACGGGCTTCTGGTAAGCTACTACGGCACTCCGACCCCTCTCGCCCAGATAAGTTCGGTGGCGGCTCCGGACGCAAAGACGCTGACAATCCAGCCCTGGGAGAAGTCGATGATCGGGCCCATAGAGAAGGCCATTCTGGATGCCAACCTGGGCCTGACCCCGCAAAATAACGGAGAAATCATCCGCTGCACGGTCCCCGCCCTTACCGAAGACCGTCGCCGCGAACTTATCAAGAAGGCGAAGGCTGCCGGGGAGAATGCCAAGATAGTGGTCCGCAACGCGCGCCGCGACGGCATCGACCTGCTGAAGAAGGCCCAGAAAAATGACGGCCTGTCGGAAGACGCCGAGAAGGAGGCCGAAGAAGAACTCCAGAAGACCACCGACAAGTTCGTTAAATCCGTGGACGACCTGGTGAGCGCGAAGGAGAAGGAAATCCTGACAGTATAGCCTGCCTATAACAGGCCGCTTATGATGGAGTCCGACACAAACCAGTCGGACTCCTTTATTTTCCGGCGTACCCCGTCGATTTCGACGCCTTCCTCGCGGCGCAGGCCCAGCATTATGGTCTCCTCCCTTATCTGCGCGGGCGTGAGAACCTCCCCGGAGGAAGCCCAGCCGGACAGTTTGGCGTCATTCCAGAAACGCTCCTGACGGCCGTCCGGCCATTTCATTAAGGAATGGGCGCCCGGACCGACCCCGACATACGGCTCGCGCGCCCAATACGCCGAATTGTGGACAGCCTCCCTGCCGGGGAGGGCCCAATTGGATATTTCGTAATGGCGATAGCCGGCATTGCGCAGCACTTCGCAGATATGCCCGTACTGTCCGGCACAAACCTCCTCCGGGGCCTCCTCATACCTGCCTTCCTCCAGCATCTCCTCCAGCAGGCTCCCATCCTCCAAGCTCAACTGATACGCGGAAATATGCTCCGGCCTCATCGCGATGATTTCGTCCAGGGTGACAGACAAGGATGACTCCGACATACCGCCGATTCCGAAAATAAGGTCCAGACTTATGTTGTCGCAGCCGGCATCGCGAAGAATCCGGAACGCCTCCCTGGCGCGGGCGCTGTCGTGACGGCGGCCCATCCACTTCAATACCCCGTCATCCAGAGACTGGACTCCCATACTGATACGGTTGACACCCGCTTCCAGCAGCCCTTCCACATATTCCGGTCCCTTTACCACCACGTCCTCCGGGTTGACCTCGACGGTGAATTCACGGAAAGGCTTGTCCGACACGGCGGACGCAATACGCGCGATATCCGGAACCCCGAGAACGGACGGGGTGCCGCCCCCGAAATACAGCGTGTTCACCCCGGAAGAACGCTCTATCTCCTCCTTCCTGTGTTCTATCTCACGGCATACACCGTCCACAAAAAAACCGAAATCGCTCCCGGAAGGGGCGATCTCGGAATAAAAGTCACAATAGACGCAGAAACTGCGGCAAAAAGGGACGTGAACGTAAACCATCTAACGCAGGAGCATCTCCGCACTCCCGAGGCGCGACTGCTCGGTGAACACCTCCACGGTATATACGCCCTTGCGATAACCGGTCACGTTGTTGACGTAAACACCCATCTCGACTTCCGCCCCTTCATAATCGACCTCGCGCGATGCCGTTCCCTCCAAATCCTGGCCTCCCATCTTGAAGGTGTGGTCCTTGCCGTCGTTGAGAAGCGTTCCGTCCGGAGCGGTCACGCGCACATAAACCCTTACCGGACCGCGCGGGGCAATCTCGTTCTCGACCAGGCTCAGGTTGACCAGAAGCCTGACGACACGGCTGCTGCGATCGGTCACACGGTCGTGGGAGTCATATGCGGCCAGGGAGATACCGCGGGCCTTGATGACCGCGCCGGCAGCAACCTGCCCGGACAGAGTGGCAACCTCTTTAGTGAGTTTGGCGTTGCGACGGCGGCTTTCCGCCGCCTCCTTCTTCGCGGCGGCGGCATCAGCAGCCAACTGCTGGTTCAGGGTATTGAGCGAATCAATCTGGACAATGTAACTGCGCATTATGGAGCGCAAGGTGCCGAGTTCCTTCTCGTACTGGCGCATCTTGCGCCTGTTGGTCGCCTCCGTCTTCTTGATGCGGTCGACAAGCTGGGCTATCTCCTCGCGCGAAGAATCGAGTTGCGAATTGATTGACTCATAATCGGACGAGAGGGCCTCGTAATCTGACTGCAGCGATTCTATCTGCTCGGTAAGATTCTTCTTGTCTATCTTCAAATCGTTGACCAGCAACGCCTTGGATATCCATATATACGCCAGCAAAACAAAGAGCACGGCTGCGACCGCAGCGAGAATCTTCATCGTCCGGCGCAGTTTCTCCTCAGGGCCCTGTTTCTCGAGGGCTTCCCTGGCTATCTTCTGCAAAGGGTCTTCTTTTTCCATAATTGATTGCGATTTCCGCAAAAATAAGAAATTTTACTCATTATCTTTGTCGTCGTGAAACTTTCGTCCTTCATAACTCGGGCGACGGAGCGCCTTGAGGGCCTGTACCCCACAGATGAGGCCCGCAGCATCATCACCATCCTCTATACGGAACGTCTGGGGATAGCAGACTACATCCCGGCTCTCGAGCCTTCATACGAAATTGACGGGGATACACTTTCCGTTCTGGAATCCGACGTATGCAGATTGTGTTCCGGG
Source organism: Bacteroidales bacterium (assembly GCA_024401995.1). GTDB lineage: Bacteria > Bacteroidota > Bacteroidia > Bacteroidales > UBA932 > Cryptobacteroides. The sequence goes on along the minus strand of JAKSJZ010000002.1, from coordinate 63,943 downwards.
GAGCCCGTCCAATATGTGACCGGTGCCGCCTGGTTCTGCGGAAGGCGTTTCAAGGTCGGGCCCGGAGTCCTGATTCCAAGACCGGAAACAGAAGAACTCGCGCAATACGCGCTGGCCGAACTCCCGCGCGGAGGCTCCGCCCTGGACTTATGTACCGGATCGGGATGCATAGCCTGGACGCTTGCGCTGGGAGCAAGGGACTCCGCTGTCGTCGGAGTTGACATCTCCGAGGCGGCCCTGACCGTTGCGGCGGCTCAACCCCTGGAAGGAAACAGGCCCGAATTCCGAAAGGGCGACATCCTGTCCGAAGAGAGTTACGGAGGGGACTTCGACGTCATTACCTGCAACCCGCCCTATGTTCTTGGAAGCGAGGGAGCGGCGAGGAGACGGAGCGTGGTGGAGTTCGGGCCGGAGCAGGCGTTGTTCGTGCCGGACTCCGATCCCCTTGTCTTCCACAGAGCCGCGGCCCGAATTGTTAACGCGGCTTTGCGACCGGGAGGATTCGGCATAATAGAAATAAACGAGTCTCTAGGACCGGAAGCGGCAGAATTGTTCTCTGCTGCCGGGTTCGGAGAAGTTGAGCTGGTCAAAGACTTTCGCGGCAAAACCCGATTTGTCAGGGTTAAAAAAGCACTCTTCTAGATACGCGCAGGGGCATTGTTGAAACTTTAGCCATTTTATATTTTTTAAAATGGCTTTTTCTGGTTCTCTTTGCATCACTTGACTTATAAATGAGAACTATGAAAACAAAAAATCTTATTTCGCTGTTGCTGGGCGCCTGTGTGGTGTCTGCCTGCACCTGGAAAGAATCCGCCGTCGATAACGTCCCCGCCACCGACAATGTGGAGCAAATGAGCGACGTGGCGAAGATGATGTCCGATCTGCCTCTCGGAAAGGAACATCTGGACGAAGTATTTCTGGCGGTGAACGGTTCCTCCGACAACGGTTATGATGAGGAATATATGTTCTCCGACCTTTTCACGGCGCCGGGCAAGGGCGTAGGCGGGTCCACGAAGTCGGCTTACCGGTCGCCGTCGGGGTCGTGCCTCAGGGACCTGATAACGGAATATGTATCTTCAAGGCGCTCCACAAAGGCCGGGAGCGCCTCGGAGGCTGAAGACTATCTCAACTCGTTGTCCTCCTCCGACCTTCAGATATACTGGCCGTATTCCGACAACTGGGACGGGGAGGAATTCCCGATTGTCACGTTCGACCCCGGGTACGGCTCGGAAACGAACTACGGCTATCGTATCCGTATGACAGATTCGGGAGCGCGGGTCGTGGATTCGGTGGTGGTCAACGAGGCGGTGGCGCAAACCCACCCCGTCTGGGTCATCAACCGCAACGATGACTGCGGATTCACCCCGCTCGACGTGTTTTCCCGCGCCAACGGCCCCGCCCCGCAATCCGCCTCAAGAAAGCTGATGCTCAAGAGCTTCACCATGCTGCGCAATTATGACTCGTGGTTCGGAGGAGCAAGCGAATTCTTCATCAAATGCGGTTCCGTCAACGGATTTTCCGCCCGCACGGAGGCGGAGATGCGCAACTACCAGCCCTCGGTAACGGATTTTGTGGTGGTCGTCAAGCGCCGCTACGTCGGCAAGGCCGTCCCGTTCGACGTTATGCTCATATCGGACTTCACTTCGCAGATGAGCAAGATTGCTTTCATCGTGGTGGAGGATGACGGGGGAACCACCACCAATTGGAAATGCTCCGCAATGGTGAAAATCAACTCCAAGAGTTACGGGTTTGAGATGGATATCCCCTATAAGGAGAAGGACGACATAGTGTGGCGCGGGCAGATTGACGCCTCCTTCTTCCAGGAAGAAGACGAGGTGACGGGCCGCTTCGGCGACGTCCTCATCTCCTTCGCCCTGGAATGAAAAGGGAGGAATCCTGATAGCATCAAAAGACAAACCTTCCTTGGTGGCAGGCTAGAACGTCCTCAGGTAGTCGAGGGCGTTCCTTGCCATTTTCTCGATATTGCTCTGGCAGTTGTTGGCCGACGGCTTGGAAAGGTCACAACTACCGTCCATCTGTTTCATATAGAAGTTGCAGCCGCCGTTCCCGACGCAGAGCACAGTACCTTTGAATTCAGTATTCCCCTGCCGCGCTTCCCATACGTTCAGCTGACTTATCCAAGTAATTTGACTGTCCCATACCCCAAGAGGGTATATGCCGTAGATTGATGTGATAGCGTCATAACAGGCTTTGTCCTGATTGCCTATGCTGGTAAGGGCGGACGGAATGTTGAAAAAAACGCAGTTGTGGTCCTCCGTGAAGCCCGGCCCCTTTACCGCTATTAATTTGGTATCGCCGGAAGGGACGGCTTCCAATCCGTTATAGATGGGATGTGAAGAAAAGTCCTTCGTGAAACCCGGCACTGCAAGTTGCACCGCCATTTTCCAGGTATCGCCATTGTGGCTTCCTTGATCACGGCCGATGGTATTGTCATTTTTCTTCAGCATATCGAGACTGATACGCCCGATATGGCCGATATACGTTACCGCGTGCCCCCACAGGAGCAGATTGCCCCCTTCCTTGTACCAAGCCTTGATGAAAGGCGTCGCGGCCGTCACACTTTCCGGGAAGGTAAAGGCATCGACTTGTGAATCCTCGATGTCGCGCATAAAGAACAGGGTGCCGTATTTATTCAGGCTTTCCGCCGAACTGATTGACGAGAAAGGCAGGTATTCGCCTTGGGGATACTCCTTGTGAAACCATATCCAGCCGTAGGCCTCGTCGTCATCACCATTGGCAATCAACTCATCCGGGGTGCCATACATACTCAGATATGCCACCTCCATATTCTTTACGGTGAAGGTATCAGCCACAGGCATTGATTCGCCTTCGTCATTTCTGGCAATGAGCGTGACCGTCCAGGTATCGCCTGTAATAACACCGTCAATGACATATTCCTCTGTCCCGACCGGGATTTCCTCATTGATATCCCTGCCCTTCCCGTTGCTCGCCGTAAAGGAGACGGCAGTTGCATCCGTATCTTCGGTACTCCACTCCACCTTTGCGTCATATCCGCCTTCCTTTTCAATCTGTGTCGTCTTCAATCCGCTGCACTCTCCGGCCCCGCGCCTGATGAATGTCTTGAGAGTGCCTTTGGAGTAGCTCGTACCGTCAGTGAATCTTAGGACATAGGTGTATTCGACGTTGCGCTTGACATCGGAGTGTACGTAGAAGTTGTTCGACGTTACTGTGGTCCCTATGATTTTCCCGCCTTCGCAGAGGCATATTTCCATAAAATATTCGCTTTCGGGCCAGGTCAATGTATAGGTTATACCTTGAAGTGTGCCTTCGATTGAAGATTCCTCGGGCGCCTTGATGATGGGGTCCGCGACGTGGACGCGCATATCCGCGTTGCAGGAGCAAACTAGCGCAACAACAAGAAAAATGATAATTTGTCTGACGTTTTTCACCTTTACACTGTTTTATGAATCAATAACCCCTGTTCTGCTGGTAAAGGCCTGTGCGCATCTGCTCTGCGGGAATGGGCCAGTACTCATTTTTGCCGGCCGAGAAGAACGCTTCACTGTAGTACCCCGCATAGTCCACTTCTCCGTAGCAGGAATGTTGCTCGGCATCGAAGTAACTGTTGAGCGTCTTTGAAGCGAGACCCCAGCGGCGCAGGTTGAAGAAGCGCTCCGACTCCATAGCCGTCTCAAGCCTTGTCTCCCAGCGCAGATATTTGCGCGCATCGTCCCGTGATTGGATATTGTCGGGGTACGAAGCAATCGCACATTGATCAGCCGCATATGATATGTGCTTCGCGATGGAGTTTCTCGCGCGAACCCTGATGTCATTGATTATTTGCAAAGCTTCGTTAAACTGATTAAGTTCAATCAGCGCTTCTGCGCGCCAAAGCATCACCTCGGTGTAGCGGATGACATAGTCGTTCATTGCGAAACACTGCCAGTTGTCTTCGGAGACGGTCTCCCCCTTGGACCTCTGGGGAACTTCCTTCAGGGAAGTATAGCATCCGTACACTGAAGGACTCATCGAATTTTCTTCCGACGAAAGCATATAAGCGGCCTCATATTTGTAGGGGAACGTAGGCAGTCCTACCGTGTGGAAAAGCCGGGGATCCCACTTCTGACTTGTCGGAGCCCCCAATACGGGGTATGTGTTGTGTTCGGCTTCGCAGTTGTCGAACATTGGCAAACCATCCGTCGTCTTGAAGGCGTTGACAAGATTCTGGGACGGTTTGTGGAAGTCCATCCCCCTCGACCAGACGCCATAGCAGCCGTTAAGCACGTTGCTCCAGTTGGAGCGACCGTACAGGGTATTGTCCTGTGTATTGTTCGAATGCTGTATGGCGAATATGGATTCGCGGCCGTTCCTGCTGTCTTCCATAAAAATGTCGCCGAAGTCATCTTCATAGTTGTAATTGCCGCAGTCCTTGACAAATCGGGTGTACTCGACAACTCTCTGCATATATTCCACGTTGACGTGGCCATATCCTGTGGTGGTCTCATAGCCGTCGCCGTAGGCTATGGTAAGATAGCATTTTGCAAGCATTGCGGCCGCTGCGGCCTTGTTTGCGCGGCCCTTGTCATCCTGCCTGTCGGGAAGATTGCCGTATGCAAATTCAAAGTCCTCAATCACCTTCCCCATAAGTGCATCATATTCAATATCATTGGTGACGGTATGCTCCTGCGACTCGGACGTTGTGTTCTCATCGATATAGGGCACCTTATACCAAACCTGTATCAACTTGAAGTAGAAAAGGCCCCTGAGGAAGCGGACTTCCGCTTCGCGGGTTTTGGCCAGTTCCGCGCCGAGTTCCTCCTCGCCATGGTCCGAAAGGGAAATCAGGGCCTTGTTGCAGCGGGACACCCCGGCATAAAGGGCACACCAGAGTTCGTTCAGGTAACCCCCCGGAGTGGAAGGAGAGAGCGTGCTCCACGTCTCTATGGCGTGGTATTCGGTATCGCTTATGCCGTTCCCTCCCTTCAGTGCGTCATCACTGGACAGGGAGCCATAGGGCCACAGGTTGATGGGACAGGTGTACCAGTCATTACCGAGCGAGGCATACGCCGCCGTGACCATAGCTTCAGGGTTGCCGTAGGCGGCCTCTTCACTTACGCCTTCGGATGGCGCGAAATCAAGAAAATCACTGCAGGCGCCCGTGCAGAGCAGAGCCGCCGCAGTTGCAATAATAGTCAATGTATTGTGTTTCATAATCCTGTTCTTGTTTGGTTTGTCTGAATTCAGAAGCCCAGTTGGAGTCCTGCGTTGAGGGACAGGACGTGAGGATAAGCGAAGGTCTGGTTCTCAGGGTCAGGGCATATGAGATTCCCGCTCCTTACCGTCAGCAGGTTGTGTCCGCTTACAAAGAGCCGGGCTTTGCTGATTTTCGTGTTCTTCAGCAATCTCGTCGAGAAATTGTATCCGATTTCGAGATCACGCAGTTTGAAATACGAACCGTCTCCGACGAAATAAGAGGATACCGGGACAACGTCGGAATCCGTCTGCGGCGAATAGCAACTGTAAACGTTTCCTCCGGCGATTCCCTGCCAGAACATCCGGAAATCGAGGCCCGCATACATCAGGCATACGTCCAAACCGTAGGCGAGGTCCGGTACGGGGTTGAAAATCCAGGTCTGATCCTCCTCATTGATGATTCCGTCCCCGTTGAGGTCAGCATAGCGGATATCTCCGGGCTGTGCATCCGGCTGTCCGCAGGCAATCGCCTCCTCCCTGGAAGTGAACAGGCCGTCGGCCACATATCCCGACAGGGAACCATACGGCACCCGGGCCTCGACAATGTTCTGTGTCGTGGTGTAGGGATAATATCTCTCGGTACCTTCCGGCAGATAAGAGACCCTGTTCCTGAAAAAGTCCGCATTCGCGGCGATGCTGTAATACAGGCCGGAACTTGTCCTGTTCTTGAAGCCGAGGGTGAATTCCATACCCCAGGTGCGCATTGACGGACCGTTCTCCAGATAAATCCCCTTCTCTCCGGCGGCACCGGGATAGATGTGGGGGACAATGATATCCTTCGTGTTCTTGCCATAGGCATCAACGCTTCCGAAAAGGGCGTCATTGAAAAAACCGAAATCCAGACCGGCATTCCACTGTGTGGTGATTTCCCGCCTGAGATTGGGGTTGAGGGCGGCCAGGACCCTGTATCCATAATCGGGACGCGAGTGCGCGCCCGTGATGTCATAGGCCGTCGATTCCCTCCGTCCGGCCATATAATCGAAGGAATAGAGATTGAAGAGCGAAGGGTTGTCAAGCGGCTGATTCCCCGTCTCTCCCCAGGATACGCGGAGCTTGAGTTCCGACAGCCACGGGAGGTCAAGCGTCTTGGAAAGCCTGTATCCAAGCGAGACTGCCGGGAAAGTGGCGAAGTGCTGATTCTTCGGGAAGACACTCGAACCGTCGCGGGAGACCGTGACCGTTGCAAGCAGAATGTCATTCCAGTTGTAATCCAGCTTCCCGAAGAACGAGACTAACGAATGGCCCGTACCTGCCTCGTAGATGCTGCGCCTGTAGAGTTCGGCTCCAATCAAGACCGACAATTTGTGGTCTTTCGGAAGAGGTGCGGTATATTTAACGGTGTTCGTCCAATTCCATTTCACGGAATTCGTCCCCTCCGATACGGCGGTCTTCCCCGGCATCCCTGCCGTGAGGCTGCTGTCGCGGAGGAACCCGGAGGTGTAGTCGACTCCGAAGTCAGAACGCAACTCGAGCCCCTTTACAGGAAAAATTTCAAGGTATGCATTTCCGAAAATACGCCACATTTTGTATCTGCTGTCACTAAGGAACTCGGGGCTCAGTAGCGTGAGCATGTCACCACCGGAGCAGCAATCCATCCGGTTGCTGTATGATACAGCCAGATTTTCACCGACACTTATGAATCTGTTGATTCTGGTGTACGAGTTCACCCGCGCCGAGATGTTCTCAAAGTCGGAGTTCTTCAATATGCCGTCCGCCTTCTTGTAACCGACGCTGAAAACCTGTGTGCTCCTTTCGGAACTGTTGGTGACGGACAGGTCATAATTTTGGGTGATACCCTTTCTTGTCATCTCCTTGAGCCAGTCTTCCTCCCCGGGAGCGATTGCGTGCTGTCTGTCATAGTATGACACGGCGACGGATGCATTGAAGTCGGCCTTTGTTATCTTCTGCCCAAGCTTGCCGCGCTTCGTGGTGATGACAATCACGCCGTTCGATGCGCGGGAGCCATAGATGGCGGTGGAAGCCGCATCCTTGAGCACCTGTATGCTTTCGATGTCGCGGGCATTGAGAGTGTTGAGCGAATTGGGAGCGGGCATCCCGTCAATGATGACAAGCGGCTCGCTGTTGACTCCCATTGTGTTGATTCCGCGGATTCTGATTGCCCCTATGCAGGAAGGCGAACCGTTGTCGGTAATGCTCATACCGGCGACTTTCCCCTGCAAGGACCTGAGCGGGTCGATATAGATGGAATTGTTTACGTCTTCCACGGGAACGACGGCTACGGCGCCGGTGATATCACACTCCCTTTCGGTCGTATAACCGACGCTGACAGCCCCGTCGTTCTGTCTGATGACCTCATCACTTGCTCCCCCTTCTTTGGGAACCGGCATGCTTTGAACTGCCGCCATCAAATTTGCCCCGACAAGCAAAGCGGCAATCATTGGGATTTTATTCATATTTGGTGTGATTTGAAATTTCTGGCCACAAAGGTCGGACTTTTTATTTAACTAACCAATTTTAATCCATAAAAACCCATTATGGCATCACTGACATCTCGCAGCGGGTGCAGTCGAAATGCAGGGACAGACGCCTGCCGCCATTCATAAGGAAAAGCGGCCCAGTATCAGCCGCTCCCTGATGAGCCGGACAAAGTCCCATCTCATAACGGACACAATATTTGCTGCGCAGAAGAACTCCGTCCCTTTCGTGCTCGCACTCATTGACTGCTGACGGACGCAACGCCCTGGTCCGACGCGGCCTCCGGAAATCATCCAGAGCCCGGCACAAATCCCGGCGCATCCCGTTGATGGCTGCAGCCGGAAGCAACGGGATTGAAGCCGTCTCCTCCACTTCCACCTCAACCCTGTCGATACGGTATATTCCACTCCGTTTCTCCAGCCCCTCCTTTATCATTGCTAGCGCCCTGGAAGTATTCCAGGCAGCATCCAAACTCGAAAAGTCATATTCAAGCGAAGTTCTCGCCCCGTTTTCGCAACCCGCCGACAACTTCAGCAACCCCCCGCGGCAAATCCTCAGACAGGCGCCAACCTCCATAAGTCTTACGGGCATATTCCTCTCAAGCTCCCTTTCGAAAGCCGCATTGGAGTTTCGGAACAACCTCACGCCCTCTTCAAGCCCGTCTATCCGCTTGCAGATGATGTCTCCTTCTTCAACCCTGTCAACCCTGAATCCGGAAATGGAATCGCGCCCTATGAAACAGAGCCCGTCACCGGCCTTGAATACGGCATTGCCGCAGACGGCCAACCTGACGGACCCGGCACCCGCCGGCACAATCCGGGCCACGACACCGACCGGCTCACCCATTGACTTGGGAGCATCGGCCGAGGCCCAGCGACCGCGCCGGCCGTCCAGCCACAGCTCGGTGTATCCCCTGTTGAACGTCTTGAGGCTGTCCGGTTCGAACCCGCCTTCCGGCCGTCCGAACGAGGCACGCCGATATTCGCCGCCGGAAGCCGATACAAGGGCCTGCAACGCCCTGTCGTACTCCCTTACAACATTTTTTACATAAGATGCATTCTTGAGCCGGCCTTCTATCTTGAACGAAGTGACTCCGGCGTCGACCAAATCCTTGAGTCTGTGCGACAGGCGCAGATCCTTCAATGACAGAAGAGCTTTCCTCTCCGCCAGAACACGGCCTTTCGAATCCACGAGGTCATAAAGCGACCGGCAGGCCTGCACACAGTCACCCCTGTCTCCGCTGCGGCCGTCAAGGAACTCCGACAGGCCGCACTCCCCGCTGTAGCCGACACATAACGCCCCGTGTACAAAGAACTCCACCTCCGTCCCGCTCAGCGCGGAGGAAATCTCCCGTATGCGCTCCAGCGACAATTGCCGCTCAAGCACAACCCTTTCACACCCTGACCGGACACAACGCTCCGCATCCTCAACGGTGCGGATTGCACATTGTGTGGATGCGTGCAGCGGAACGGACACCCCTTCCAGCGCCGATATGCGCATATCCCTTATTATGAACGCATCAGCCCCAGCAGCGGCCGCCTCCTCAAGATATTCCTCCAACAACGGCCATTCGCCGTCCTCCACGACGGTATTGAAGGTCACGAACACCCTCGCCCCGAACCTGTGGGCATATCCGCAAAGACGCCCGATTTCCGGGAACGGGTTGCCGGCAGCCTTTCTGGCCCCGAACCGGGGCCCCGCGATATATACGGCATCGGCACCGCAGTCTATTGCCGCGATGCCGATATCCGCATTGCCTGCCGGAGCAAGCAGTTCGAGGACTTTCATCAAAGAGATGCGGCAAGCTTCGCCGCTTCAGCCCCATAAGTAGGGTCTGACGAAGCCTTCTGGTAATATTCCTTGGCTTTTGCCTTGTCGCCGGCCTGCTGGAAAAGAGCGCCGAGCGTATAGGCTATCTGCCCCGCATTCTTCGCATTGGGAGCAAGTTCGAGATACTTCACGAAATATTTGGCCGCCTCCGTATTGTTCTTCAGGAGCTGGAAACCCTGCCCGGCAATCTGGCAGGCCTGGGGCGTAGCCAGATAATCGTTTGACTTGACGGCATTGTCAGCCGCTCCCTGGAAATCCTTGGCCTTGAGACGGGCGGCTGCCTGCTTGAGAAACATATTGGCGCACTGCTTGGAAGCCTTTTCACCCTCACCGCAGGAGATTGCTTTCTTGAACGCCTCCTCCGCCGCGGAAACATCACCCTTGCCGGCAAATGCAGTTCCGAGACGCAGATGAGCCGCGCCGTTCTCTGGATCCCTTCCTATAAGCTCCTTATATGCCTCGACGGCCCCGTCGAAATTCTTGACGTTAAGAAGCGCATTGCCTTTCTGCATCAGGAATATGGGGACAAGCGCGTCCGCCTTTTCCGTAAATTCGTCAAGGCCATACTCTCCGGCAGCCTTCGTGGCCTCTCCGAGAGCCGCTACGGCCCCGTCAAAGTCGGACTCGGACAACTTCTTCTTTCCCAACGACATAAGAATCTGCGGAATGGCCTTCTTGCAGGTCTCCGCAAGTTGAAGCCCTTCCTCCCCGGCAGCCTCGGCCCCGGCAAGAGCCTCGCGGAATCCGGCCAATGCCGCTTCATAATCTCCGTTGCCAAACGCCTCCTGGGCCTGCTGTGCCTGCTCGGTGGCCTGCGCCATGTCCTGGGCGAAAGCCCCTGCACAAATGCAAAGTGCAATAATCGAAACAAAAATCTTTTTCATATCAATTGGTTGTATTGAATTATTTACCCTTGATTGTAACCTCACGTATCAGACACCCCGGATATATCTGGTTGGAGCCTCCAAGGACCTTGAAAGTCGTAGCCGTAAGAGATGCCGACTTGAGGTCAACTTCTCCCCCCTTGACTCTTTCTCCCGCCGCCTTGGCGGCCTCGAGCATCTGCGCCTCTTCCAGAGCCCCGAAGCGGTTGTCCCATATCTCGCCGGGCACCGGCTTCAGCCTGCCCACGGAGTTGTAACGGATTCTCCCCTTCTCATCCTCGACAGGAGCAAGAATCTCAAACTCCGACTTCTCGTTGATTCCCTCCTTGAGCCCTATCTTCACCTCCACGGTCTTCCGGTTCTCCGCCACCCGATATATGGGAACGTTTACCTTGAACTCGTCATACTGACGCTGAAGTTCGACTATAGCCTTATCCACTGCACGGGCACAGGCCTTGACCATCTGCTCCTGCTTTGTCAGCGTGGAGAAACTCCTGGAGGAAAGAATGGCCGCGGAAGTTCTGGTCTGCCCTATATACTCCAGCCGGAACTCGCCGCTGTTGTCAAAGGCTTCCCTTCTTTCCGGGTTCTCCACGCCAGCCGGGAACCAATATTGCCTGTAGAAAGTACCCATCGCCTCCTCGTCCCACACGAGACGGTAAAGATACGAGGTTATGTTCACGGTGAATCCGTCTATCTCCTGGGTCGCGTCGGCGACACTCTTGCCGGCATCGATTATCTCCTTCGACCCCAGGAACAGCCCCGCCAGCCCGGCAACAACTGTTATCCCGGATGCCACGCCCTTCGAGACTTCTCCCTTGTCAACATACGTGATATCACTGACAAGCATAAACGTATTCCCTATGAGGCCCTCTCCGGCATCTCCGAGCACCGCAAGGCCCCTCCCGGACACCTCCGCGGCATTGATGTCGACCTTGGACGCATCGTAAAAGCCCCTTTCCTGAATGAGCGCCATATCGAAGCCCCCGGAAACGGGATCCCTGTCGAACCACTTCGCGACAAGTTCCGCAGGAATCCTGTTGTCCGTGACGAACCTGTCTATGTCGGCCATATTGTCCGTCATCTTTTCCTTTCCGTCGTGACGCGCCTTGACTGCTGTGGACTCGAACGTCCTTATCTTCAGGTTGTGGTCATTGAACTTGTCCGGTATCGGAACACTGTCGAACGCGGACTCTATCTGCTCCGAGAAAGCCAGGCCGGAATGCGACAGCAGCACTGAATACAGCGAACTTCTCCTGTACTTCAGAAGTTCGCCGTTCTCATTCACCTGCGCCCCGGCCATCAAGGAAAGGAGCAAGACCGCCACCGTAACAAACACCCTGTTCATCGGTCAAACGTCAAAACGTGGATTTATAATACATCGACTTCTGCCCGTTGCCATAAGCAACTCCGACCTGCTTCCAGGCCTCTATCCCGGTCATTGTCTCCTGATGAGCCCACTTCGCGTCGCGTTCCTCAAGCTTGCGGTAGTAATCTATGTCGCTGTGAACCCGGGCCTTGATTTCCGCATTGAGCTCGATGGCCGCCTGATAGTGCTTCGACTCGGGATCAACCTGCGCAATCCATTCCCCGGCTTCCGCCGCCGCATAGGAATCCTGGCCGGCATTCCAGATGGCGCGGGCCTTCGCAAGAGCCTTGAAAGACTTGTCGTCAAGATACTTGCGATAAATGTCAAGGGCTGCTTCCACGGCCTGCTGATAGCCTATGCAGGCTTCGGGGACGCAGGCCAGACGGAAAAGCGCCTCCTCGTACTTGTGTGTGAGCGCAAGCGCATTGGCGGCCGCTATTATATTCCTGTACTGCGAATTGTAATAGTCGATAATCTTGCCGTTCGATTCCTTCAGGAAAGCAATGAGCCTGGGGTTTGCGGCCTTGAACTCCTTGATTCCGCTGGTCGCGGCCTGTTGCTCGCTGTTGCCGACCCCCTTTGTCTCGATGGACATCGAGGCGAACTCCTTCTTCGACGCGGCATCTATGACATACAGATATATCTCCGAGGTGCTGAAATACTTGGCCGGCGTACCGGGTACGGTATGCTTCTCGAGAGGGAATGACTTGGCGGACAGGTAGAACTGGGTGACATCGTCCGTCGCCCCCATACCGCTGTTGGCAATGGCCGCCTTCAGTCTCCCGGCAAGCAGTTCTCCGGTCTGCTCGGGCAGATTCGACACCTCCGGGTCAATATACACCGTCATCGGAACTCCAGTCGGAGTCTGGGCGGCCGATATGGCGGCAAGGAACAACGCCGCCGCAACTATCATCTTCTTCATGGCTATCAATTATTGAAAAGATAAACATTGACCAGGCCCAGACCGGCATTGTCAACTTTCGCCGCAATCTGGAACTTGTCCTTCAGGTATTTCTGAAGGCTGCGCCCGAAATGCGACGCGGCCATAGCCCTGCCCCTCTCGTCATAGATGGGGATACGCACTTCGTCAAAATTCATATTGACTTCCGTCTCGTCAACAAGGCTGAACCTGTGGCTGACCGTATTGTCATACACCCAGTTCTCTATGATTTCCCTCAATTCGCTACCGTCGAATTCGGTCTCCAGATCAGAGCCGGCGTCATTGTCGAACACCTTGACGTTCATCGACACCTCGCGTCCGTTGGTGAGGAGGTCGTCGAAGTGAGTCTGGAGCCTGTCGCAGAACTCGTCCATATGCCTGTTCACAGCCTCTTCGAGAAGGACGGGAATCTCGGCGGTGAAGGAAGGCTCGCCCGTACCGGTGGAGGTTGCTATCTCCTTGTCGGTATATGAATCGAGCCCCTGCAGCGTGTAGGTCACGGAACGCTTCGGGCCGGTCTCGTTTATGCTCCAGCTCAACTGGAGGATGATATCGGCCCTCGACCTCTGACGAAGTTGCGCCAACATCGAACTGCGAACCTCGGAGCCGCTTTTTGACGAAATCGCCGCCTCTTCGGCCGACGTCGAGTTGATTGACTTTATCTCCGTCTCGAGATTCTTGAGCGGGAACCCCCTGTCAGCCATCATACCGTTTATCCTTGAGATGACAGGAAGCAGATACTGGTTGCTCATAAGTGCCTTGCGATAGTCAGGGACGGGAATCTGCTCTCCCATATTGTCCTCGACCGTCATATATCCGTTGATGTTGCACCACAAATCGCTGGGCACAACCATAAGGGAGGGCTTCTTCGCCTGAGCGGCCGCGACCGCGGAGAACATCACCGCAAGCGCGGCGATCGATAAGAATCTTTTCATATCCGTATTGATTGTTTTCAGAGTTTGATGATACCGTGCTCGACAAGATACTGCTTCAGTTCGGAACGGAGAACGCGTATCGTAAGCGTCTGCTTCACCATCGCATCGGCCTTGGTCTCCACCGTGGATCCGGTGCGCTTGTCCTCCATGCTCGCGAACCGGGTATAGTCACCCTTGTCCATAAAGAACACGTTGAAGAAATCCTGGTACTTCTCCTCGGCATTGACTTCCGTGACAAGAGGCTTGGACATAAAACTGTTTCCCGGCACCTCTATGCCCTTGAAAATCACTTCCCGTACGGCACGCTTGCAGGCCTGGTCCCAGGCGTCTCCGTAATTTCTGCCCTGCGCGGAAGCACGCACGGTGATGGAGCCGTCCCCCTCGATCTTCACGAATTTGGTGGCGCCGCTGTTGTAGGTCGCCACGGAATTGTATGAAACGTGGCAGGATGCCAGCGCACATACCATCATTACTGCCAATAATATCCTTTTCATCTTTCTAGAATTGATAACCTAACTTGAGCTGCAGGGAATGAACATATCCGGGAGCGGAACCGTCGACGGTCGTGTGCACCTCGGCGCCTTGAAGCACATAGGCCAGGCCGGCCACAAAGTGATGCCTCTCCGCACTGCCCACCCTTATTCCGAGCATCGGTGACACATACACGCCGTCAAAGAAAGAATAGCCCGCGTCCATCGACCAGCAGGGGAGTACGACGCGGCTGCGCGGGTTCATCATCACGCCACGCGCATTGAGGAACACCGGTATCGAAACTATGTTGCCGGGGTACTTCGCGTCGACACGGCTGCCCGGCAGCGCATAGACTTTCACGCCGGCGCCCACACCCACCATTATGAAACTGTTGAAACGGTATCCGGCGACCGCGTGGACATCCGCTGTAACGGATGCCTTGTACGCGGGGTCGACATTGAGGCTGACACCCGAACCGACATCGACACCAGCCCAGAAACCGCTCACCTTGCTCCTGTAATCAACATAGGGGGCAGTACCGGGGGCATCCGGCATAACAACTCCTTCCGGAAGATTCTGCGCTCCGAGAAACAGGCACCCGAACAGCAGCAGGGACAAAATCGAAACAACCCTTTTCATAATCTAGAATCCGGAACTCAAACCTCTGGCGATACCCGCCTCCTCGAGATGCTTGCGGAGAAGCCTGACGTCGACGTTGACTATGCACTCGACCTTGACTCCGCCCTTGATTTTGATAACCCTCTGGCTGCCTTCCACAACCCCGGAGACATACCTGCGGTACTCGCCGTTGCTGAAGAAATTGTCGAAGAAATCCGCGTTGTCGCTATACCCCGTGGCACTCCTGACAATAGGCGGCTGATAACTGCCCTGCCCGGAGTAGCCCTTGAAGATCACCCCGTGGACGGCAGACATCTCGCAACGGTTCCACGCCTCCTTCTGATTCTTGCCATAAGCGAAAACGTCTACGGTGGAGACCCCGTCTCCTCCGGATTTGATGTACTCTATATCATAATGATACCTTTCCTCTCCCTTGAGCGGCTTCGGCTTGGCGGCCGATGCCGACTGGCAGAAAGACAGCGCCAGCGCAAGAATTACGGCAGATGATAAAATCCTGTTCTTCATAACTGTGAAATTTCTGTTAACCCTTTGTCACATTTCCTGCAAATCTAACAATTTTCTATCCGTATCGGAAATTCTTTTGACTTTTATTTCTATTTCTCATAATTTTGCGTTGTCACGTTTATGAAAAGATTCATCGTTCTGATTATCACCGCGCTGTGTGCCGCTGCAGCCCTGGCCCAGCCCAAGCTTCCCGAATTCGGGAGAGACGCCTCGATCCTTTCGGGCACGTTGCCCAACGGGATGGATTATATGATTGCCCCGGGTAATATCCCGAAGGGGAAAGCGAATTTCATCCTGCTCCAGAAGGGCAGGGATGACCGGGAGCAGATGCGCGCGGATCTCGATTCGTGCTTCCACTATGGCATCGCCAATCCCACAGCATACCTTGCTTCGAACGGCGTGGGTTTCGGAGAAGGCGGATTTGTCCGCAGCCATCCGGGGGCGATGGCCTTCCATTTCGACAACGTGCCCACAGGAAGGGAGCCGGTCATCGATTCGACGCTGCTGCTGCTCTATGACCTCGCTCTCGACTTCAAGGGAAAGCAAACCCTCATCATAGCCGGAGACGTCAACGCCGAAGAAACCAGACGCAAGATAAGCGTCCTCTCGATGCTGGTCCCCGGCATAACCGTTCCCGAAGAGAGGCAGGCGCCGCAGACACCGGTTGCAATGCCCTTCCGGCGCGAATTTTCCACGTCCGGCGGCATCTCCACGGTGAAGGCGACGCTCAGCGTGCCGGGTGTCTCCCGCGACAAGCTCGCCACCCCGCTCCCATACGTGACCGAATCACTCTGCAACATTTTCGCCGACATTGCGTCCATACGCTTTCAGGAATACTGCAAGTCGGACGGGATAGCTATCTGCGGGCTTGACTACAACCATACCCCTCCGCTCTCCGGAGACGGTTATGACAAAATCACGGTCTCCTTCCGGTGCAACGAGGCCGATGCCGGGAAAGCGTGGGATCTGCTGATTGACTCGTTCCATTCCATCGTACTCCACCCGGCATCACCGGATGAGTTCGAGGCCGCATCGAGAGCCACCGACTCGAGGAGGATGGTCGGGCCGTTTTCGAACGGCGAACTTGCGGGACGCTGCATCGACCACATCCTTCTCGGAACGAACCTCGCCTCCGCCACTACGCTGAACAATTTCTTCTCCACCCACAGGCTTTCGGGAGCCGGCGCCCTCGACGCCTTCAACAACTTCTGCGCCAGTCTCGCCGACCGCCCCGCCGAGCGTCAGTTCAGCAACCCGTCCGCAGCCGTCCTGGACACGCTGGCCTCGTTCAGGCAGCGCGTGAAGGTCAAGTCAACGTCCGCCGAACCCTCGATTGGCGGCACCCTGATACTGTTTTCCAACGGCGTCAAGGCCATTTACAGGAAAAGCACGTACCGGCCGGGGCGCGTGATGGTGGGATACGCCGTCCGTGGAGACGCTTCGATGATACCGGGCATAAAGCCGGCCGAGACGAATTACCTGAAAAGCATGCTGGCCCTGGGCAAAATCGCCGGCATCCCTGCCCGGCAGTTCTTCGGCACGCTCCAGGGGTATGGGGTGTCGCTGACTGCAGACGCAAGCCTGTCGGACATAACGATATCGGGGACCACTGCCGTTGAAAGCCTTCAGACGGCCCTGGATGCAATAATAGCCACCACGCGGGCTCACGAGCCGGCCGATGCCGGCGAATTCGAATATTTCCGGCGCTGTGCGGAACTTGAAACCAGGGCAAGCCGCAGTTCGGAAGACTACGCTTATTGCAGGGCCGATTCCGCAATGAGGCCCGATTTCCGGTATGCCGGAGCATTCCGCGACCCTGCAAAGTTGGCGAAGGACTTTCCCTCGAAAGCCGAGCAGTATTTCAATTCCAGATTCTGCGCGTCGCAGGACGGTATTCTTTTCATATCGGGAGACATAGAGGAAAAGGCGCTTCTGCAGCTCCTGTCAGAGACTGTCGGAGGATTCAGGACTGACGGCACGACGTCAAAACGCCCCAACACGACTTACAGGCAGAGGGCCGGAGAAGCCACGCTCGAGGCCGTGTCCGACAACGGGTTCGCCCTCTTTTCACGCGCCGCGATAGCCCCTCTGACCCCGGCAAGGCTCTTTGCTCTCGAGGCCGGAGCGGAAGTCGTCAGGGCCAGACTTGCGGCAATCCTCCACCCGATGGGGTTCCGCTCATCCGTCACCACCTCCTACGAAATTTTCCCGAGCGAACGTCTCGGAATGTCCATAAAGATTGAAGCCTGCAATCCGTCGACCCTGCCTTCATCGGTAAGCGTGGCGGACGTTTCACAGGCGACGGCTGCCGTAAAGGCCGCCCTCCCGGAAACGTTCACGAAACTTCCCGATGCGGCGGAAATGAACACCGCAAAGGATGCAATACTCCAATTTATGGATTATTCCGTTTCCAACCCGTCGACGGCCTGGGAATTCATACGGCTGAGATATTCCTGCGGCAAGGACTACACGTCCCGTTATCGGGAACAGATAAAGAGCGTGAGCGCCCAGTCCGTCAAGGAGGTGATGACCCTGCTTCACAACGGGGCCAGGGTGACGGTTTACTCCAGATGAAAGAATTCGGCGCAATAATACAATTGGGGAACGTTCTGGTCTCGGAAGAAGTCATCAGCGAATTCTTCGCTTGCGACTATGCGGCCTGCAGGGGCCGCTGCTGCATCGAAGGCGATGCCGGAGCGCCTCTCAAGGAGAACGAACCGTGCGGATTGGAAAGGGATTATCCCACATTCAGCCCGCTTATGACCGAGAGGGGGCGCAAGGCGGTGGAAGCGAAGGGATTCTTTGAACTCGACCGCGACTCGGAACTTGTAACCCCGGTCGTGGAAGGCTCGCAGGAATGTGCCTACACCCATTTCCCGCAAGGGGGCGGGTGTCTTTGCGCCATCGAGAAAAGCGGCCGCCGCAAGCCCCTGTCCTGTCGGCTGTACCCGATCAGGGCCACCGACCTCACAGGCGGAGGACTTGCCCTGAACTATCACAGGTGGGCGATATGCGCGGCCGCGGAGGAAAACGGCAGGAAAAGGGGGATACGGGTATTCCGCTTTTTAAGGGATGTCCTGACCGACGAGTTCGGGGAAGAATTCTACAATGGCCTGGAAGCGGCCGCAAAACATCTTGGATATGAATGACCGAATCGAGGCCCTGAGGGCCCTTATGCTTTCGAAAGGTTGGGATGCCGTCATCGTGCCGGGCACCGATCCCCACGGAAGCGAATACCCGGCCCTGTGCTGGAGGCAGGTCGAATGGCTCACCGGCTTTACCGGCGAGGCCGCCGACGTGGTGGTCACCGCGGACGATGCCGGCCTGTGGACCGACAGCAGATATTTCATTCAGGCCCGGGAGCAGCTCGCCGGCACCGGAGTATCCCTCCACAAAACCCGCGTGCCGGAAGAAATTCCCATTCCGGAATGGCTTGACAGGACGCTTCCGGAAGATGCGATAGTCGCCTACGACAGTCTCTGCTTCGGAGCTTCATCCATAGGCCCGCTGCCGGAACGCCTCAGCGTGGTGGCGGTCAAGGACCTGCTCGGGGCAATCTGGCCGGACAGACCGCCCATCCCGCAGACCCCTGTCTTCGAGGTCGAGACCGGCGAAAGTTCGGAGGAGAAAATAGCCTGGCTCAGGGCCCGGCTCGAAGACAACGGCTGCGACGGCTGTCTGGTGACGGCGCTTGACGAGATTGCCTGGCTGCTCAACGTGCGGGCTTCCGACGTGGAGTACAATCCGTATGTGATATCCTACCTTCTTGTAAGCACGGACAGGGTGAAATGGTTCGTACTGAAAGACAGCGTGGAGGACCCTCAAAGCGGGGAAACTTTCGCAGGACTTGAAGATCAGGGGGTGGAGATTCTTCCCTATGCGTCCGTGGACGAAGAAGTGGAGTCCTTTGACGGGGAGTTGTATTCCGGGCCCGACCTGATTGCCCCGCGCAAGGCAGTCAAGAACGACTTCGAGATACGCAGTCTGCGCGAAGCCCACATTCGCGAAGGCGTGGTTATGGAGAAGTTCCTGTACTGGCTCGAAAAGTCGCTGGATGCCGGGCACCGAATCACGGAATGGGATGCCTCCGTATATCTGGGCAAACTCCGCGCAGAAATAGGGGACTACCTCGGAGACAGTTTCGAAACCATCTCCGCCTACGGGCCGGGAGCAGCCCTGCCGCACTACCGCACGCCCGCCACCAACGCCCCGGTCATCGGGGAAACGGGCCTGTACCTGTGCGACTCCGGCGGCCAGTATATGAGCGGCACCACCGACATAACCCGTACCGTACCGGTAGGGGAATGCACACCGCAGGAAAGGGAGGACTATACTCTCGTGCTCAAAAGCCACATAGACCTTGCAATGGCTGTTTTCCCCAAGGGCACTCCCGGGTGCAGAATCGATGCGCTGGGCAGGGAACCGCTGTGGAAGGCACACCGCAATTTCGGCCACGGTACCGGACACGGGGTGGGATTCCTGCTCGGGGTACACGAAGGGCCGCAGGACATAAGACAGAACCTCAACCCCGCGCCCCTGGAGGCGGGGATGGTCGTATCCGACGAACCCGGCATATACAGGGAGGGTCTGTTCGGAGTCCGGCACGAAAATCTCCTTCTTTGCGTGGACGACGGGCAGTCGGAAT
The DNA here is from genome assembly GCA_024401995.1 of Bacteroidales bacterium. GTDB lineage: Bacteria > Bacteroidota > Bacteroidia > Bacteroidales > UBA932 > Cryptobacteroides. The sequence continues at coordinate 44,055 of JAKSJZ010000002.1, read as the reverse complement.
TCGGCGAATGGCTGCGGTTCGAACCCCTCACTCTCTGCCATTTCGATACTGCCCCCGTTGATTTCAGACTGCTTGAAAGGGCGGAGATAAAGTGGCTCAATGCCTATAACGAGAAAGTATTCACAACCCTCGCTCCGCTTCTCCCTCCGGAGATCGCCTCCTGGCTCAGGGGAAAGACTCTCTCTTCGGCTATTGTATAGCGCTGATTATCTGCGTGAAAATATTCTTCTGCTCCGGCTCGATGAATTCCACCTTTATCGGGACGAGGAACATCCTCTCCTTCAACGCATCGGGCACCCTCCTGCAATCCAGTACCCTCTGTGCATCTTTCTCGGTCGTAATGACCGCCGCGGTCGGATGACGGAGAACCACCTGCATTATCCTTTCGAAATCACCCGTGCGGAAACGGTGGTGGTCACGGAATCGGAAATTGCCCACAATGTTGTAGGTGTCGCCCAGATACCGCAGAAGCTGGCCGTCACGCGCTATGCCGGAGAAGACGACAGCCTGCTTGGAATAGATATATCTGTTGTCCGCCGCACCGAACACGGCCCTGAGCGGGCAATAGTTTATTGTCGTGAAGAAAAGGAACTGCCTCCTTCCCTTTATGCCGGTCCCCTCGCAGGCCGAGGTGCTATAATCGAAAATGCCCACCTTGCGGGCCCGCGACGTCTTCTCCCAATCATCCAGCTCACGCGGGCATTTGGTCATAATGATGATGTCGGCCTCACCTACCCGCTCGGGAAGATCCCTGAGCCCGCCGAGCGGAAGAAGCCTGTCCTGAAACACGGGACGGTCCCAGTCCACCAGCACTATGTTCATTGTGGCCTTCAGCTTTCTGTACTGGAAGGCATCATCCAGAATGACAAGCTCCGCGGCCTTCTGAAAACCGCTTATATGCGACATTATCTCACACCCCTCGACCCTGTCCGCATCCACCGCCACATACGCCTCAGGAAACTTGTTCTTTATCTGACCCGGCTCGTCGCCGAACAGCAGGGCGCTTCCTCCGGCGGTCACCGTCCGGAAGCCCCTTGTCCTGCGCTTGTACCCGCGGGACAGCACGCCCAGCACACGGCCTCCCCAGGTGAACGTATCGCCCAGAATGGAGAGAATCATCTCGGTATGAGGGGTCTTGCCGGTACCGCCGACCGTCACGTTCCCGAGACATATCGTGGGCATCGGAGCCTCCTTCACGGCCTTGATGCCCTTGTCATAAACCCAGTTGCGAATCTTCAGGAACAACCAGTACGGAAACAGGATTATCTTGTCAAGCATATCTGTCGCAAATATAGTCAAGAATTCCGTACAATTCATCCACGTCAAGAGTTGTAACCATCTTCATCCGCGTGTCCCGGAAATCCGGAAGCCCCTTGAAATAACAGCACAGGTGACGTCTCATCTCATAAATCCCCCTCACGGGCCCCTTCGCCTCAAGGGAAAGCGCTAGATGACGCCGGGCCGTTTCCACCCTCTCCCTGACCCCCGGAGACGGAAGTTCCTCCCCCGTGGCGAGAAAATGCTTTATCTCCTTGAAAATCCAGGGCCGCCCGTAGGTGGCGCGCCCTATCATTATCGCATCCACGCCATACCGTTCGAAGGCTTCCCGCGCCTTGACCGCAGAATCTATGTCCCCGTTGCCTATGACCGGTATTTTCATCCGCGGGTTGTTCTTCACTTCCCCTATGAGGGTCCAGTCGGCCTCGCCCCTGTACATCTGGCATCTTGTCCTGCCGTGGATAGTCAGGGCGCTGATGCCGACGTCCTGCAACCGTTCCGCCAATTCGACTATTATCTTCGAGTTCTCGTCCCAGCCGAGTCTGGTCTTGACCGTGACCGGCTTGCCGACGGCCTCCACGACAGCCTTGGTGATGGCCACCATCTTGTCGGGCTCGCGCATCATACCGGAGCCGGCGCCGCGTCCGGCAATCTTGGTGACCGGACAGCCGAAATTGATGTCAATAACGTCCGCGCCGTGCCCTCCGGCAATCTCCGCGGCCCTGTCAGCCATCTTCGCCGCCTCCACCATCGACTCGGGGATATGCCCGTATATCTGAATCCCTATCGGAGCCTCCTCGTCAAGGGTCTTCATCTTGGCAAGGGCTTTGGACGCATCGCGTATCAGTCCGTCGGAGGGAATGAACTCCGTATAGACCATATCCGCCCCGTGTTCCCTGCACAGAAGTCTGAAAGACGTATCGGTCACGTCTTCCATCGGTGCCAGAAGCACGGGCCTTTCGCCCAGGTCCAGATCCCCTATTCTCATTTGGAGAACTTGCCCATCCTGGCTCCCTTGCCGAGGTCCTTGAATATGTTGCCTCCGAAATCGGTAATCTTGAACGATTCCTCGCGCGAACGCGCAAGCGCTATGTCGATGAGACGGTCTATCGCCTTGTCGAAGGGCAGGCCTGCCGCATCCCAAAGATATGAGGACAGGGAGCCGGGAATAGTGTTTATCTCATTGACATATATCCTGCGGTCATCCTCATCCTTCATAAAGTCAATTCTCGCGACACCGTCACAGGAGAGCGCCCTGAAAGTGCGGCAGGCAAGGTCCTGTATGTATTCCGTCTCGCCGTCGGCAAGCTTTGCGGGAAGCTCCCTCTTCGTCGAGCGCATCCCCTTCGACTTCGCGCCCTTGCCGCCACCCTTGTACTTGTCTTCGTAGGTGAGAATCTCCCCGCTTCTCTGGGGGACCTCGCACACCGAGGCCTCACATTCCTCATAGTTGCCTATCACGGAACAGTTGACCTCCTTCAGCGCGGTGATGAGCCTCTCCACGATGATTCTCGTGGTAAAAGTGCAGGCATACTCGGCCGCCTCAAAAAACTCCTCCCTGTTGTGGGCGGGCCTGATGCCGACGCTCGAGCCGGAGTTGGCCGGCTTGACTATGACAGGATATTTCAAGGTCTTCTCCAACGCATCGGCCACCTTGTCCCGATCGGCATACCAGCTCTTGTCGTTGAACCAGAAATAATCCACAACCGGTATCCCGCAACCCCTGAGAATCATCTTCATCGTAATCTTGTCCATACCGTTGGCCGATGCCAGGACGCCGCAGCCGACAAACGGAATGCCTATGGAGGCGAGAACCCCCTGGACGGTGCCGTCCTCGCAGTTGGTGCCGTGAAGGGTGGGAAGAATGACGTCGAGGGTCGCCACGACCTTGTCTCCGAAAAGACCGCCACCGTTCAAATACAGATTGTAGTCTCCGTAGAGGGGCTTCATATACACCTCGGACGAAGAGGCCAGAAGCCTGGTCAGGTCGCGGTAGTTCTCCACCTTCAGCAACCCGTCTCCCGTGTACCAGCGGCCCTGTTTCGAAATGTAAATAGGCACCACCTCATAGCGGTCGGCATCAAGCGACTCGCTTGTCTGCACGGCCGTCACGACCGAAATCTCATTTTCAACGGAACGCCCTCCGAAAAGTAGTCCAACTTTTGTCTTCATAATACCTGATTGTTACTTGAAAGAATCCGGGAGGTCATTCTCGTACAGCACTATATCGCCGGGCAGGGCCAGCCGGGCCACCATTGCCGACGCCTCCCTCAAATCCTCCGCTATGTAAAGGGCCTCCCCCATCGACCCGGCCCCCTTGCAGAGGGCGTCGCGGTTAAGCCTGTTCACGACTATAAGTCCGTCCGCAACTTCGGCGATATGCCGGCCGAATTCCTCGCAAGCCCTGTCCTGCTCCGGCCCCATCTCCACGAATCCGGGGGTGACGACTATGCGTTTCGCCCCTTCCGGAGCTTCGATGCGCTGCAGAACGTCAAGGGCCATCGCCGCCCCCTCGGGATTGGAATTGTATGCATCGTCGATGACGGTAATGCCACCCCTTGTGCTGATGCTGAGCCTGTGCTCGACTGCCGCAAGCTTCGACACGCCTGTCTTTCTCGCCCCGACTTCCACGCCGAGGGCCTCGGCGGCAACCGCCGCACCGATTATGTCAAGCACGTTGCCCTCTCCCATAACGGGAGTATGGTACACGACCCTGCCGTCGGAGCCCCCCTCGAGGGTGAAGGACGTGCCGTTGGGGGAATATCTCACGTCGCCGGCCTTATAGTCGGCTTCGGCCGACCTGATGCCGAAGCCGAGCAAACGGCCGCGGCAGGGAAAGGACTTCGCGGAAGCGATGCCCTCCGAATCCAGGTTGACTATGCCCACGCCATCCTCCGGCAGGGCTTCGAGAAGTTCGAACTTGGTCCTGCGCACGTTCTCTATGGAACCGAAGGTCTCGAGATGCATAGGTCCGACGGCCGTTACTATCCCCACGGTCGGACGGACAAGCCGGCAAATCTCCCGTATATCCCCCGGCTGTTTCGCCCCCATCTCCACGATGAAAAACCGGTGATATGGCTTCAGCTGCTCCCTGATTGTCCTTACAACACCAAGCGTCGTATTGTAATTGCCCGGAGTAACAAGAACGTTATATTTCTCGCTCAATATGCGGTAAAGGTAATTTTTCGTGCTGGTCTTACCATAACTTCCGGTCACGCCTATCACTACGAGGTCCGGGTGTGAATCAAGTATCCTGCGTGCATCCTGATAATACCACCTGCGGATCAGTGCCTCGACAGGGGACAGAATCAGGTTTGCAAGCACTACAAGAAGCTTGTCCAGAAGAAGAACCAGCACCGCCATTACAACCAGCAGCGCCGTACCGCCCAACTTCCAGGACAGGCTGAGCAGCAGCAGCCCGAGCGCCACGCTCACCGCCACTATGCGGATGACCCGTCTGGTCCATACGAGAGGCACCTTCGGCGGGGAAAGAAGACCTTTGGAAAGGCTGTTCGCTAGCCAGTCCGACTTGAACCAGGTATAATACCGCGACGGCATATAGGAGTTCTGTTGGAACATCCAGATATCATACCTCAAGGAAACCGCCCAGAGGGCATAGAATATAAGCGCAAGGAATATCATACCAATCCGAAGAAACTTGAAAGGACGGCGGCATAGCGCGCCGGGTCCTCGACAAACGAAAAATGTCCGGCCCCCTCGACCGTCACCAGCCCCGCGTCCGGAATAAGCATCTCCATCTTTCTGGCATCAGCAAGGGGCGTCGCCGTGTCTTCCGTCCCCCAATAAAGCAGGGTCGGAGCCTGAATAAGCGGGAGCCTGTCGGTAAGGTCCTCATTGACGGTACGCGAGAGGACGGCCTTCATCAAGGGGGAGGCGTTGCGGTAATCCTCGGAGCCGGCCCCGCCGGCTATCCTGCGCAGCAGGTCCTCTCTTTTCAACAGCCGCGAAAGAATCACCTTCAAGGCCTTGTAGGCATAAACCCTGACATAATAGGAGAGCCTGCGCACAGGCTTGATGCCTGCGGCATCGGTCAGCACCATCCTGTCCACCTTGTTGCGCGATGCAAACAGTATGGAGATACGCCCGCCGAACGAATGTGCCACCAGGGACGGGGACTCCAGCCGCAACTCCCCGCAGAACGCCTCCAGCATACGGGTATAATCCCCGACGCCCCATACGCTCCCGGGCTCGTCGGACTCCCCGAAACCGGGCAGGTCCAGGGAATAGACCGAATACTTCGCCCCGAGCAGCTCCGCCACGGGCGCGAACACCTCGTGGGTGCAGCCCCAACCGTGGAGGAGGATGACCGGAGCACCGGTCCCCTGAAGGGTATAGAACACTTTCAAACCGTCATATTGGAACTCCATATCCTGTCAATTGAAATAATAGTCTTCATCTGCAGATTGCGGAGAGGCCGCCGTTTCCTCCTCCTCTATGTCTCCGCCGGAGCAGTCGAAATCGAACGTCACTCCGGAAGGCATCACAAACCTGTCCGAGTCGCTCACCCCGACAGTCCCGTCCGCAAGACATTTCTGCATGAACAAACCCCATATCGGAAGCGCGGAATTCGCCCCCTGGCCCAATGCCATCGACTCGAAATGGACCTGTCTGTCCTCGAATCCGACCCAGACGCCGGCCGTAATGGCGGGGGTATAGCCAATGAACCAGCCGTCCGAATTGTCGTTGGTGGTACCGGTCTTGCCGGCTATGTCGCACTTCATCCCGTAACGGAAACGCAACCTGCGCCCGGTTCCGTGGTCGATGACCCCCTGCATGAGGTTGACCATAAGCGCCGCGGTGCGCTCCGATACGGCCTCCTTCTTGCGGTTGGAGAACTCGGTGAGAAGGTTCCCCTGATTGTCCTCGATGCGGGTCACGAAAAGCGGGGTTATGTACACTCCCTTCGAAGGGAAGGTGTTGTATGCCGCCACCATCTCCTTCACGGAAAGGTCAGCCGGTCCCACGCAAAGCGAATATACTTCGTCGAGATGGCTGCTGATCCCCATCTTGTGCATCATCCGGGCCATCGCCGCCGGCCCGAACTGCTTCATCAGATAAGCGGATATGTTGTTGGAGGAATTGGTAAGGCCCCACTTGAGCGTGACCGTGCGTCCGATCCATTCGTCCTTGTCGGTACTCCTGGGCGTCCAGTCCGTACCGTCATAGTTGATGAACGTCTGCGGCACGTTGACAACCTTGTCGCAGGGGGACATACCCTCCTGCATTGCCAGGGTATAAAGGAAAGGCTTGATTGTGGAACCTACCTGACGGCGGCCCTGCCCCACGTTGTCATATTTGAAATACCGGTAATTGGGACCTCCCACGTACGCCTTCACGTGACCGGTCATAGGCTCTATCGCCATGAAGGCGCAGCGCACTATCGACTTGTAGTAGCGTATCGAATCATCCGGCGTCATCTCCCTGTCCACATACCCGGGTTCCTCCCAGGAGAACAGTCTCATCTTGACCGGCCTGGAGAACTGCGCCAGAATCTCCTCCTCCGGGACCCCCGCCTTCTTCTGGAGGCGGTACCGGTCGCTCCACTTGCGTGACTGCATCATCAGCTTGTCAACGGTGGCCCTGTCTATGTCGTTTGCAAACGGGGGATTGTTCTTATGGAACCTCTGTTCGTTGTCGAAAGACTTCTGAAGGTTGCTCCCGAGATATTCCACGACGGACTCCTCGGCAAACTTCTGCATCTTGTAGTTGACGGTCGTGTATATGCGCAGGCCGTCCTTGTCCAGGTTGTATCTGCTCCCGTCCGCCTTGACGTTCTTGTTGAGCCAGCCGTAAAGGTCGTCGTTCACCCACCTGAGCGAATCGGCCGAAAATTCTTCCGGGGTCTGGTATGAGGAGCGCCTGGGCCTGGTGGCGTTCATGTCACGGCGCAGCATGTCCCTGAAGTATGGCGCGTGCCCTGCATTGTGATCCAGGACGTGATATACCAGGGTGATGGGCAGGGCGCTCACCGAATCACAGACGTCCTTTGATAGATAACCGTTCTTCTGCATTCTGGAAAGCACGAAGTTGCGGCGCTTCAGGGCGTGATCGGGGTTGATGGCCGGATTGTAGCGGGTGGGTTTGTTTACCATACCCACAAGCATCGCGGCCTCCTCCACCGTAAGGTCGGCGGGGTCCTTCGAGAAGAACGTTTCCGCCGCCGCCTTGACTCCGAACGCGCCGCTCCCGAAGAACACGCTGTTCAGGTACATGTCCACTATCTCCTCCTTCGTGTAGTTGCGCTCCAGCTTCACCGCAGTGATCCACTCCTTCAGCTTGGTCCACACCATAACGACCTTCGACCAGCCGGGAATGCGGCAGGTAACTTCACGCCGCGGATAGAGCGTCTTGGCAAGCTGCTGGGTGATGGTGCTGCCGCCACCCTGCGACGAGTCGCGCATCAGCAGTGTCTTGAAAAGCACCCTGGCCAGCCCCTTGAAGTCTATGCCCGAATGACGGTAGAATCTCGAATCCTCCGTGGACACGGCGGCACCTACAAGATAGGGGGAAAGGTCCTCGTAAGCGACATAGGTACGGTTCTCTATGTGGAAGGTCGCCAGCACTTCCCCGTCCTCCGCAAAAACCTGCGTGGCCAGCTTGTTGTCGGGATGCTCCAACTCCTCGAATGACGGTATGCGGGCGAACACCCACACCAGGAGCAACAGCGCAAACACCAGCGCGAAAGGAGCCCCCAGTATAATCCAGAACCACTTTGTAACCTTTCTCTGTATCTCAGGATTCATTCTCTTGAAAATTTTGCCGTGATAAAATCACGGCGGCTTTCCGGCGACGCAAAATTAGTCATTAAATTTTGAAAAATCCCGAGTTTGTGTTTTTCTTTGCACAATCAAACTGAAAAACTTTATGGCGGACAATCTCATCATAGTGGAGTCCCCGCACAAGGCGGATCTCATCCAGAAATTTCTGGGAAAAGACAATTACAAGGTCGTTTCCTCGAAAGGCCATATCCGCGACCTCGAGGAAAAGGGAATGAGCATCGACATCGAGCACGGCTTCATTCCGAAATACACCGTGTCAAAAGACAAGAAAAGCCTTGTCGCCGAACTCGGCAAGCTGGCCGGGGCGGCAAAGACCGTATGGCTGGCATCCGATCCGGATCGCGAGGGGGAAGCCATAGCCTGGCACCTGGCCGAGACTCTGCGCCTTGACCCGGACAAGACCCGCCGCATAACCTATAACGAGATTACGGAAGCCGCCGTCCGCGAGGCTCTTGACAACCCCAGGACCGTGGATATGGATCTGGTGAACGCGCAGCAGGCCCGACGCGTACTCGACAGGCTGGTGGGATTCGAACTCTCCCCCGTCCTGTGGAGAAAAATCCGCAAAGGGTTGTCCGCCGGCCGCGTACAGTCCGTCACCCTCAGGCTCGCGGTCGACAGGGAGAGGGAGATTTCCGCATTCCACCCCGAACCGTTCTACAGCGTGTCCGGACAGTTCAAGGTCGGCGACAGGAAGGTCTCCGGCACCCTTGACAGGACCTTCCCTTCCATTGAGGCCGCAAGGACATTCCTGGAACAGAGCGCCGACGCCGCGTTCAAGGTCGACAGCGTGGAGAAGAAGGAGGGGGTCAGGCTGCCGGCACCGCCGTTCACGACCTCAACGATGCTGCAGGAAGCGGCACGCAAGCTCCGGTTCTCCTCGACGCGCACAATGCGCACGGCACAGACCCTCTATGAGAAGGGACTCATAACATATATGCGTACCGACTCCACCAACCTTTCGACACTGGCCCTGGGAGCAATGAAAGGCTTCATCTGCGGAGCTTTCGGCCCGGATTATTCCCGTCCGCGCAACTTCAAGACAAAAAGCAAGGGGGCGCAGGAAGCCCACGAAGCCATAAGGCCCACTTTCGTCGCCAACACGTCCATATCCGGGACGGCGGACGAGCAGAAGCTCTATAACCTCATCTGGAAAAGGGCTGTCGCCTCACAGATGGCGGAGGCGAAGGTGCTCGGCACCACGATAAAGCTGGACTCCGACAAGCGGGCCGAAAAGTTCGTCATCAAATCCACGGAGGTACTGTTCGACGGCTTTCTGAAGCTCTATATGGAAGGACGCGACGATGACTCTCCGGAGGAGCAGGACGAGGACGTCATCCTTCCCGAAACAAAGACCGGCACACCCGTCAGATGCCTTTCGATAGATGCCGCGTGCAAATATACCCAGGCGCCGTACCGTTACTCCGAACAGACGTTGATGAAGAAGATGGAGGAACTTGGAATCGGACGCCCTTCGACATATGCGCCTACAGTGGCGACCCTGACCAGCGGGAGGGGTTATCTGGTGACGGCGGACAAGGAGGGGACTCCCGTCGAGGTGGAGAATCTCCGGCTGAGCGGAGGTGCCGTCGTCTCGGAAAGGAAGACGGAGCACATCGGTGCGGAGAAGCACAAGCTCATCCCGACCGACGTCGGCATAATGGTCACGGACTATCTTCTCGAGAACTTCCCCGACGTTCTCGATTATGAGTTCACCGCAAAGGTGGAGGAGGATTTCGACGAGATAGCCAAAGGCAGGAAGGTCTGGACGTCCGTCATCGGCGGATTCTACTCTCCCTTCCATTCCAAAGTGGACGCCGCCATCGCCAGCCGCGAATTCAGCCACGTCGAGAAAGAACTCGGGGTTGACCCTGCGGACGGGAAGAAACTGGTGGCAAAGTTCGGGCAATACGGGCCTTACGTCCAGAAAGGGGGGGGAGACGACCGCACGTTCGCCCCTTTGGGGAAGGGCCAGCTCATAGAGACGCTCACCCTGGAAGACGCCCTCAAACTGTTCGCCCTGCCGCGCACCGTCGGCGAACTTGACGGGGAGAAGGTCGTTGCGGCCGCCGGGCGTTTCGGCCCTTACCTGAAAGTCGGAGCGAGGAACGTCTCCCTGCCGCGCGGCGCCGATCCGCTGAAAATCACCCTTGAGGAATGCCGTTCGCTTGTGGAGGCCGCTGCTTCGAAGAAGGCCGTAAAGACCGTCATAAACACCTTCGACGGCGGGATCGAGGTGCTGTCCGGCAAGTACGGCCCCTACATCAAATTCAACGGAGACAACTACAAGATACCTGCCGGCACTGACGCCGGGGCACTCGATGCGGACGCCTGCAGGAAAATCATCGAAAGCGGCGCCCATACCTCGAAAGGCAGGCGGCGCTTCAGGCGCAAGCGCTAGAACAGCGTCTTGGCAAGTTCGTAGTCATAAGGGGTGGTAATCTTGAAATTGCCCCTCTCTCCCTCGACATAAGCGGTCTTCACCCCTATCTGAGCGGCGACCGAATCGTCATCGGTCAGCTTCGGCGAATAATATGCCTCCGAATATGCCCGCTTCAAATCCTCCGACCGGAAGGCCTGGGGCGTCTGGGCGGCAAAAAGTTCTTCGCGGTCCAGGACCGACCAGCCTTCCCGGGCTCCGGCCTCCTCCGCCCTGCAAAGCCCCCCATCAGCATCCTGGACGAGTCTCTTTATCGTATCCTGCACCCTGACAACCGGCACGACGGCACGGGCCGAACCCATCGCCGCAGCAACCCTGCGCACGAGATCGGCGCTCACCATCGGACGCACGGCATCGTGGACGAGCACAACCGCCCCGTCCGGTATTTTCGCCAGAGCGTTCCTGACCGAGTGGTAACGGGTGAAGCCTCCTTCCACTATTGTCTGGGGGCAGTCGAAGTTGTTCGCCGCGCACATCTCCTTCCACTTTCCCACGGACTCCGCCGGCAGCACGACGACAATATGCGCGGAAGGGCAGCCCTGAAGAATCTTCTCTATCGAGACCTGCAGCACGGGCCTGCCTCCGAGGGGCAGGAACTGCTTCGGGACCGAAGTTCCCATACGTGTCCCGGAACCCCCTGCAACAATTACCGCAAAAATTTCTTTTTCCATTTTCTAATCCATACAAATTTAGTTAAATTTGTCCGAATATCACTATCACTACGCACAGAAATGGCATTCAATTTTCTCAGTCAGGAACTGGCAATAGACCTCGGGACGGCCAACACGGTCATCTACCAGAACGGCAAGATCGTCCTTGACGAACCGAGCATCATCGCCATCGACAACAATACCCGCAAGCCCCTCGCCCTCGGTCAGCAGGCCAAGCTGATGCACGAAAAAAGCAATTCCGGCATCAGGACCATCCGCCCTCTCAGGGACGGGGTCATCGCCGACTTCGATGCCGCGGAGATGATGATTCGCGGATTCATAAAACAAGCCGGGTCGCACCGCAATTTCCTGTTCACGCCCAACATCAAGATGGTTATCGGTATCCCTTCGGGGAGTACCGAAGTCGAAATCAGGGCCGTTCGCGACTCCTCCGAGCACGCCGGCGGCAGGGACGTGTTCCTGATTTTCGAGCCTATGGCGGCCGCGCTCGGCATAGGCATAGACGTCGAGGCCCCCCACGGCAATATGGTGGTCGACATCGGCGGAGGTACGACCGAGATAGCCGTCATCTCCCTCGGAGGGCTTGTCGTTCAGGACAGCATCCGCGTCGGAGGCGACGTGTTCACGGCAGACATCCAGCAATATCTCAAGCAGCAGCACAACATCAAGGTCGGCGAGATAACGGCCGAGAAGATCAAGATCTCCATAGGTTCCGTTCTCGACGAACTTGACGAGGAGCCCGAGTCGATGGTTGTCCGCGGGCCGAATATCCTGACCGCACACCCCATAGAGGCGGAGATTTTCTATCCGGAGATATCCCGGTGCCTGGACAAATCCATCTCCAAAATCGAGAGTTCCATTCTCCACGTGCTCGAACAGACTCCCCCGGAGCTTTATTCGGACATAGTCGAGAACGGCATCTTCCTTTCCGGCGGCGGCGCCCTTCTCAGGGGCCTGGCCAAAAGACTGACCGACAAGGTAAACATTAAATTCCACGTGTCCGACGACCCGCTTCACGCGGTCGGCCGCGGCACCTGCAAGGCACTCCAGTATTCCGACCGCTATCAATTCCTGATGAGGTGATGGGCGAAAGGAGATTTCTGGACATAGCACTGAGCGCAGCCGTCTTCATCCTGCTGGAGGTGATTGCACTCATTGTCTTGTCCAAGACATCCCCTATGCAGAATATCTGGTTCCTGCGGATGTCGCACCGCACCTCGTCCATTCTTTGGCGGGTGGGCGAATCCGTCCGCAGCTTTGCATCCCTGAAGATTCAGAACGAAGACCTTGCGGAAAGGAACCTTGAACTTTCCCGCGAACTGCTCCGCTATCAGATTGCCGAAGCCCACAGATTAGGCGTCGATGAAGTCCACTACACCGGATTCGATTTCATCCACGCCAGAATCGTGAAGATGAGCCGCAGTTACCAGCACAATTATCTGGTCCTTGACAGGGGCTACGAGGACGGGGTTACCCTCCACAGCGGTATCGTCGGCCCGAAAGGCGTTGTCGGGGTGGTGGAGGCCGTAGGGAAGCATTTCTCCTACGGGATGACCCTTATGAACACCTCCATCGGCGTCAGCGCCCGCATCGGGCACGAGGGTTATGCGTGTACCTTGCGCTGGGACGGCATTCACAGCGACGGAGCATATGTCGAGGGCCTCTCTCATACCGGACTTGTATCTCCGGGCGACACCGTACGCACCAGCGGCCTGTCCAGCCTGTTCCCGGAAGGCATCCCCCTGGGCATAGCCGATGAACCCAAACTGGGAAGCGGCGCCTCGGCGGTCGTACCGGTCAAACTGTTTCAGGATTTCAAGGCGCTGCGCCACGTGATGATTCTCTGCAATCTGGACAGCGACAGGATAAAGGAAGTCGAACGTCAGGCGGAGGTTCCGAAAAAATGAACAACAAGTCCTTCATAATCAATTATCTGATTCTGCTTGCCGCAGACATCCTTGTGCTGGCGCTTTGCAACCTGCCGCAGTTCCTGTTCGTCACGATTCTGCCGGTGATGGTTATGTGCCTGCCCCGGTCGGTGAACACCCCGCTCGGGATGGCGATTGCCTTCGCGACGGGATTCGCGGCGGACTTCCTGACAACGGGGGCCCTGGGCCTGTCATCGGCCGCGCTTGTCGTGGTGGGCCTGCTGCGCACCCCCCTGCTGTCGCTGCTCTTCGGTGACACCCTTCCCCTGCACCGCTCGACGGTTGCCTTCACCTCCAAGGGGTTCGCCGGAGCGGTCCTGTTCGTACTGATACCACTCGCCGTCTTTCTGGCCATATACATCACCATCGACGGAGCCGGGATGCGCTCGTTATGGTTCAACTGCTTACGGTTCATCATATCCCTGGCGGCGGACAGCCTGCTTTCATTCGGCGCCGCCGTGATGCTCACCTCCGACAAAAAGGGCGGACAATGGAACTAGACCGCAAGAACAAACTCCTGATAGGACTGGGCGTAGCCGTTTTGCTGCTTCTGGGCAAGATTTTCTACATCCAGGTCATCGACCGGAGCTACAAGGAGAACGCCCTCAACAACTCGATGGTCTATGACGACATCTTTCCACCCCGCGGGCTTATTCTGGACCGCAACGGCAAGGTGCTCGTCAACAATCAGGTATGCTATGACATCCTGGTAACCCCACGGGAACTCGCCCCCTTCGACACCCTGACTCTCTGCGACCTTCTGGGCATAACCCCGGAGTACGTGAAGGAGAAAACCGACTACTACCGCCGCTACCGCACCCGCATCGGTTACCAGACCGTGACCTTCCTCAAACAGGTGTCAACCGAGACATATTCGCGTTTCAGCGAACAGGCATACCGCTTCCCCGGTTTTTCCGGAAAGGAGCGCACGATACGGTCGTATCCGATAAACGCAGGAGGCAATCTTCTCGGATACATATCCGAAGCGGACCCCGTCTTCCTGAACACCCACAAGGACTACAAGCCGGGCGATCTGGTAGGCAAGACCGGCATCGAGGCCGCGATGGAGTCCGAACTCAAGGGAAAGAAAGGCTACCATATCTTCCTGCGCAATTCCCGCAACCAGATAAAGGCGACATACAACAACGGGGAGTCGGACGTCAGCGCCGAGCCCGGCACGGATATGGTCACCACCATCGATGCCGACCTGCAGCAATACGGGCAGTACCTTATGAGCGGCAAGCTGGGTTCGATCGTGGCCATCGAGCCGGGAACAGGGGAGATACTTGCCATGGTCTCCAGCCCGGGGATTGACGTCAGCGACCTTGCCGACATCGGCAAAAACTACAACAAGATATCCCGCGACCGCAACAAACCGATGTTCAACAGGACGGTCCAGGCATCCTACCCTCCCGGCTCGGTCTTCAAGCTTGTCAATGGCCTGATAGGGCTTCAGGAGGGGACTCTCACCCCGGACAGGAGGTATCCCTGCAACAACGGGTTCGTCTATACCTCCGGCGGCAAGAAACTCGGCTGCCACTCCCACCGTTCACCACTGAATCTGGAGGAAGCGGTGATGATGTCCTGCAACGGGTACTTCTGCTACGTGTTCCGGGAGATTTTATCCAATCCCGCATTCAAAAGCCGCGAGGAGGCTTTCGACGCGTGGCGAGACTATGTGACCAGCTTCGGCTTCGGCGGAAGCCTGGGCAGCGACTTCCCCTTCGAGTTGGGGGGCAACATCCCCACTTCCAACTACTACAACAGGATTTACGGCAAGAACGGATGGAGATTCCAGACCATCATTTCCCTGTCCATCGGACAGGGCGAAATCGGCGTGACGCCACTGCAAATCGCCAATCTGAGCGCCACGGTCGCCAACAGGGGACATTACTTCATCCCCCACATAATCAAGGACACGGATGGCTTTGAAATAGACCTGAAATTCAAGGAGCCGAAGTACACCAAGGTGGACTCGGTCCAATTCGAGAAAGTAATCGGCGGAATGTGGCGTGCGGTAAACAGCGGGCCGGGCTCCGGCGGAACGGCTTCCGTAGCCGCAGTCCCGGGGCTTGACATCTGCGGCAAGACCGGCACGGCGCAGAATCCGCACGGCGCGGACCATTCGGTGTTCATCTGCTTCGCCCCGCGGGAGAATCCGAAAATCGCGGTTGCCGTCTATGTGGAGAATGCCGGGTTCGGGGCGACCTGGGCCTGCCCGATTGCCTCGCTGATACTTGAAAAATACCTTACCGGCTCGGTCCGCGAAGAACGCAAGTGGCTTGAGGAGCGGGTTGTAAACAAACGTTTCATTTAGTCCGGAGATGAGAAGCGAACACGAAAGAGGTCTTACCAAAAGCATCGACTGGAAGATAATCGTTCCTTTCTTCCTGCTTGTTTTCTTCGGGTGGCTGAACATCTACGCGACAGTTCACGGCGCCGAACCGGACAGCATCTTCGACCCCGCCTTCCGCAGCGGCAAGCAGTTGATATGGATATTCTGCTCCCTGGGGCTGGGGGCGATGGTCATACTGCTCGTGAGCCCGAAAATCTGGGAGGTGATTGCCACACCTTCCTATCTGCTGGTCCTGTTCCTGCTGTTCCTGGTTATCTTTGTCGGCAGGGACATCAAGGGCTCGAACTCCTGGTTCTCCCTCGGCCCCATAAGTTTTCAGCCTGCCGAAATATCAAAAATCACAACGGCCCTGATGCTGGCGACCCTGATGTCCAGGCAGAACTTCCGCATCGACAGGATGCGCGACCTGGGTATTGTCGGGGCCGTCCTGCTCCTGCCGATGCTGGCCATACTCTGCGAGCATGAGACCGGCTCGATGCTGGTATATGTCGGATATCTGTTCACGCTCTACCGCGAGGGGCTGTCGGGATGGTGGATTTTCGCACTGGGGTCTGCAATCCTGCTTTTCATACTGGTTCTGACGACTCCCGTCTATGTGCCGCTTGCCCTGCTGTTTGCCGGAATCCTCACGTGCTTCCTGGTCGCCAGGCGCAACTGGGCGCGGAGCATCCGCCAGAAAGTGGCCTTGCGGCGCGGCCTGCTTGCCCTTGCCGCCATAGGGACCGCCTACATCTTCTCGGTCGGGTTCGTTTTCAACAATATCCTTCAGGAACACCAGCAGAAGAGAATCGAGGTTCTTCTCGGACTTACCGAGGACCCCTCCGGAGTGGGTTACAACGTCAACCAGTCGATGATTGCCATAGGGTCGGGAGGCCTTCTCGGAAAAGGCTATCTGGGCGGGACGCAGACCACCTACGGATTTGTTCCCGAACAGAGCACGGACTTCATCTTCTGCACCGTCGGGGAGGAATGGGGATTTTTGGGTTGCCTTGCCGTCATCGCGCTGTATGCCTTCCTGATTTACCGCATAGTCGTCGATGCCGACGACTGTCGCGAAGCATTCACCCGCATATACGGTTATGGGGTAGCCTCCTGCCTGTTCATGCACCTGTTCATCAACGTCGGGATGACGGTCGGGCTGATGCCGGTGATAGGCATCCCGCTGCCGCTGTTCTCCTACGGGGGTTCCTCCCTGCTGACCTTCACCCTGATGATTTCCATCTTCCTCGCTCTTTACAGACAGGAAAAGAAATACTTCTGATTGTGGCAATAATTGAGTAACTTTATGCCGTAATGTATTCGCTCGGTATCGATATAGGCTCTTCCTCCGTGAAGGTGTCCCTCCTGGACATCGAAAGCGGGAGCTGCCCCTGCAGCGCCGCCTTCCCGAAGACAGAAGCCCCGATAAGCGCCCCGCACAAAGGTTGGGCGGAGCAGAATCCGGAATCGTGGTGGGAGTACGTATGTCAGGGAATCAGGGAACTGGGCAGGTCCGCCGACCTGTCGAAGGTCCGTTCCATCGGAATAACCTACCAGATGCACGGCCTTGTCACCGTCGGCGAAGACGGCCGCCCGCTCAGAGACTCCATAATCTGGTGCGACTCCAGGGCCGTGGGCATAGGAGAGGAGGCATTTGAGACTCTCGGCAGGGAACGGTGCCTGTCCCACCTTCTCAACTCCCCCGGCAATTTCACCGCCTCGAAGCTTGCCTGGGTCAAGAGAAACGAGCCCGACATCTATTCGAAAGTCCGGAAGGTGATGCTGCCGGGCGACTATATAGCCTACAAGCTCAGCGGCGAGGTATCCACGACGCGGACCGGCCTGAGCGAGCAGATTCTCTGGGACTTCAGGGAGAACAGGCCGGCGGACTTCGTGGCGGACTTCTTCGGATTCGACCGCTCGCTGTTCCCGCAGACAGTCCCGTCCATAGGGGAGCAATGCCGTACCACGGCCGCCGTCCAAGCCCTTCTCGGTATCCCCGAAGGCACCCCGATATGCTACAGGGCGGGCGACCAGCCCAACAACGCGTTCTCGCTGAACGTGCTCGAGCCGGGCGAGATTGCCGCCACGGGCGGGACAAGCGGGGTGGTCTATGGCGTGACGGACGAGCCGCGCTACGACAATGCCTCCCGCGTCAACACCTTCCTCCACGTCAACGACAGCCCGGAAGCCCACCGTTACGGAGTGCTTCTCTGCATCAACGGTACAGGCATAATGAACTCCTGGATACACCACAACGTCACTCCGGAGCTTGACTACGCGGAGATGAACGCCCTTGCGGCGACCGCGCCCGCAGGGTCCGACGGACTGCTTGTCCTGCCGTTCGGCAACGGGGCGGAACGCGTCCTGGGCAACAGGACGGCCGGCGCAGCCTTCTCGGGGCTGGACCTCGTGCGCCATACCAGACCGCATGTCCTCAGGGCCGCCCAGGAAGGGATAGCCTTCTCGTTCAAGTACGGCATAGACATCATGCGAGACCTGGGGCTGTGCCCGAAAATTATCCGCGCAGGAAGGGCCAACATGTTCCTCAGCCCCATGTTCAGGGAGACTCTCGCGACACTGTGCGACGCGTCCATAGAGTTGTATGATACGGACGGGGCGCTCGGGGCGGCAAGGGGCGGGGCGCTCGGAGCAGGATTCTATTCCTCCCCGCAGGAGGCGTTCGGAAGCCTGTCCGTACTTGAAGAAGTCCGCCCGCAAGCCGCTATGCGGGGAGTCCTTGAGGACTCTTTCGGCAAATGGAAAGAATTACTTATCAAAACACTGTAACAATGACTGACTTTTTCCCTAACGTGAAGAAAATCGCTTTCGAAGGCAAGGATTCCAAGAATCCAATGGCCTTCCATTATTATGAACCCGAACGCGTCGTCGCCGGACGCAAGATGAAGGACTGGCTGAAGTTCGCGATGGCCTGGTGGCACACCCTGTGTGCCGAAGGCTCCGACCAGTTCGGTCCGGGGACAAAGTCCTTCCCGTGGAATACCGGGGAAACGGCCCTGGAAAGGGCGAAAAACCGTGCCGATGCGGGATTCGAGATAATGCAGAAATTGGGTATCGGTTATTACTGCTTCCACGACGTCGATCTCGTGGACGAAGCCGCCACCATAGACGAATATGAATCCAATCTGAAGGAGATTGTAGCCTACCTCAAAAAGAAGCAGGAACAGACCGGCATCAAGCTCCTCTGGGGGACCGCCAACGTGTTCGGCAACAAGCGCTATATGAACGGCGCCGCCACCAATCCCGACTTCGACGTCGCGGCCCGCGCCATGGTGCAGATAAAGAACGCGATTGACGCCACTATCGCCCTCGGCGGTCAGTGCTACGTGTTCTGGGGCGGACGCGAGGGATACGGGTCCCTGCTCAACACCGATATGAAACGGGAGAAGGAACACCTGGCCACGATGCTCGGAATGGCACGCGATTATGCCCGTTCCAAAGGCTTCAAGGGGACTTTCCTGATTGAGCCCAAGCCGATGGAACCCACCAAGCACCAGTACGACGCGGACACGGAGACCGTCATCGGGTTCCTTCGCGCCCACGGTCTGGACAAGGACTTCAAGGTCAACATCGAGGTCAACCACGCGACACTTGCCGGCCATACCTTCGAACACGAGTTGCAATGCGCCGCCGACGCAGGACTGCTCGGCTCCATCGACGCGAACAGGGGCGACTATCAGAACGGCTGGGACACCGACCAGTTCCCCATAGACGTATATGAACTCACCCAGGCGATGATGGTCATCATCCGCGCCGGAGGACTCGTGGGCGGTACCAATTTCGACGCCAAGACACGCCGCAATTCCACCGACCTGGAGGATATAATAATCGCCCACGTCAGCGGTATGGACATAATGGCCCGCGCTCTCATAGCGGCGGCCGACGTGCTGGAGAAGTCAGACCTTCCGAAGATGCTCAAGGAGCGCTACGCCTCCTACGACTCCGGCGAGGGCAAGAAGTTCGAGGAGGGGAAAATGACCCTCGAGGAGGCTGTTGCCTATGCCAAGGGCAAGGGTGAACCCAGGCAGACTTCCGGAAAGCAGGAGCTGTACGAAACCATCCTCAATATGTACATCTAGATTATGGCAACCAATCCGAACGGCTCGAAAGCCTACCTTTTCAGCATCGTCCTGGTGGCCGTTCTCGGAGGACTTCTCTTCGGGTACGACACCGCCGTAATATCGGGCGCGGAGCGCGGTTTGCAGGCCTTCTTCACCGGGGCCGAAGACTTCGCATACACCGATTTCCTCCACGGCCTCACTTCATCGAGCGCCCTGCTGGGATGCATCCTCGGAAGCGCCCTGTCCGGACTCGCAGCCGCGCGCTTCGGCCGCAAGAGAAGCCTGTTCTTCGCCGGAATCTGCTTCTTCCTGAGCGCAGCGGGCAGCTACTGTCCGGAATTCCTTTTCTTCGAGAAAGGCGTTCCGACGGCCTCCCTGCTGGTCGCCTTCAACCTGTATAGGATTCTGGGAGGTATCGGCGTGGGTATGGCCTCCGCCATCTGCCCTATGTATATCGCCGAACTGGCTCCCGCCGACAAACGCGGCAAACTGGTAAGCTGGAACCAGTTCGCCATAATCTTCGGCCAACTGGTCGTGTATTTTGTCAACTTCGTGATTCTGGGCGACCATATCGCCCCGGAGATGGAGTCCCTTGCCGAAGGTATCAACCGCATCGTCAACAGTGCCGAACTGGCAACTGACGCGAACTGGAGCGTAACTACCGGATGGAGGCTGATGTTCGTCAGCGAATGTGGCCCCGCAGGCCTTTTCACCATCCTTATACTGCTGGTCCCCGAGACTCCGCGCTATCTTGCAATGACGGGCCGGGACGACCGCGCCCTGTCTGTCCTTTCCCGCATCAACGGAGAAGCAAAGGCCGCCGAAATACTCTCCGAAATCAAGGCCACCACTGCCGAAAAGAAGGACAAGCTGCTCTCCTTCGGATTTGCGGTGATTTTCATCGGCATTATGCTGAGTGTCTTCCAGCAGGCGGTGGGAATCAATGCCGTACTGTATTACGCTCCGAGAATATTCGACTCGATGGATCTCGGCGACCCTATGGTACAGACAGTGATGATGGGGGTCATCAACATCTCCTTCACCCTGGTGGCGATATTCACGGTCGAGAAGCTCGGGCGCAAACCCCTGCTCATCACCGGCTCGCTCGGGATGGCCGTCGGCGCCCTCGGGGTGGCGTTGTCCGATATCCTGCCGAATCTGCCGGGGATCATCGGCGTGATGAGCGTTATGGTATATTCCGCCTCCTTCATGTTCAGCTGGGGGCCCATCTGCTGGGTGCTCATATCGGAGATTTTCCCCAACACAATCCGAGGGGCGGCAGTAGCTGTAGCCGTGGCTGCCCAATGGATATCCAACTTCGTCGTCTCCAGCACCTTCGTGCCGCTGTATGACTGGAGCCCCGCATTTACATACGGTCTATACTGCGCCTTCTGCATCATCGCCGCCGTCTTCGTATGGAAGATAGTCCCGGAGACGAAGGGCAAGACGCTCGAGGAGATGACTGAACTTTGGAAACCGCGCAATCAAATCACAAACAAATAACCTTACTGTTATGAACAAGTATCCCAAGATTGGTATCAGGCCGACCATAGACGGCCGCCAGGGCGGCGTGAGGGAAGCCCTCGAGGACAAGACAATGGCTCGTGCCAAAGCCGTCAAGACGCTTATTGAAAGCAATCTCCGCAACGGGGACGGAAGTCCCGTCGAGTGCGTCATAGCCGACCACACCATAGGCAGGGTTGCGGAAGCGGCCGCCTGCGCCGAGCAGTTCGAAAAGGAAGGCGTCGGCAGCACGATTACCGTCACCTCCTGCTGGTGCTACGGTTCGGAGACCATGGATATGAATCCCCATTGGCCCAAGGCCGTCTGGGGCTTCAACGGCACGGAGCGGCCGGGTGCGGTATATCTTGCCGCGGTGCTTGCCGCCCACGCCCAGAAAGGGCTGCCCGCTTTCGGAATCTACGGCCACGACGTCCAGGATCTTGACGACAACACCATTCCCGAAGACGTTGCCGGGAAGATTCTGCGTTTCGCCCGCGCGGCGCAGGCTGTAGCTACCATGCACGGCAA
Source organism: Bacteroidales bacterium (assembly GCA_024401995.1). Taxonomy (GTDB): domain Bacteria; phylum Bacteroidota; class Bacteroidia; order Bacteroidales; family UBA932; genus Cryptobacteroides. Next base: position 22,490 of record JAKSJZ010000002.1, on the reverse strand, counting down.
GTCCTACCTGAGCATGGGCAATACCTGTATGGGCATCGCCGGCTCCATCGTGAATGCCGACTTCCTTCAGAAATATCTGGGTATGAGGGCCGAATACGTTTCGCTGGTGGAGATTCTCCGCCGCGTGGATTTCGGCATCTATGACCACGAGGAATTCAAAAAGGCAATGTCCTGGGTCGAGAAATACTGCAAGCCCAACGAAGGCCACGACTACAACGAAGACCGGCCTCTCTTCCCCGGCACGCCTATGACAACCTTCAACGGCAAGGGAAAGGGCAAGAACCGCGAGGAAAAGGACGCCGACTGGGAGTTCACGGTCAAGTGCATGATGATTATCCGCGACCTCATGCACGGCAATCCCAACCTGCTCAAGATGGGCTACAAGGAAGAGGCTCTCGGCCACAACGCAATCGCGGGCGGTGTCCAGGGCCAGAGGCAATGGACGGACTACAAGCCCAACTTCGACTTCCCCGAATCCCTGATGTGCTCGTCCTATGACTGGAACGGCATCCGCGAAGCCGACGTTCTCGCCACGGAGAACGACGCGCTCAACGGACTGGCGATGCTCTTCGGGCATCTGCTGACCGGACGCGGCGTAATGTTCAGCGACGTCCGCACCTATTGGAGCCCGGAGGCCGTAAAAAGGGTCACCGGCAAGGCTCCCGAAGGCCTGGCAAAAGACGGATTCATCCACCTCATCAACTCCGGTGCAACGACGCTGGACGCCACGGGCGCAATGACCGGCAAGGACGGCAAACCGACAATCAAGGCACCCTGGGATATGACCGAAAAGGATGCCGAGGCCTGTCTCAAGGCCACGAGCTGGATGCCCGCAGACCGCGACTACTTCCGCGGCGGCGGCTATTCGGCCCACTTCGTGTCCCGCGGAGGAATGCCTATGACGATGCTCCGCCTCAACCTCGTTGACGGTATCGGACCCGTTCTCCAGATTGCCGAAGGGTGGACGGCCGAACTGCCGAAGGCCCAGCACGACATCCTCGACAAGCGTACCGATCCTACCTGGCCCACAACCTGGTTCGTTCCGCGCCTTGATCCCGCAAAGGACAACTTCAAGGACGTTTACAGCGTTATGAACAGCTGGGGAGCCAATCACGGGGCGATTGCCTACGGACACGTCGGCGCCGACCTCATCACCCTCGCTTCCATCCTGCGCATACCCGTATGCATGCATAACGTCCCTGACGCAAACATATTCCGGCCCGCCGCCTGGAACGCTTTCGGTATGGACAAGGAAGGGGCTGACTACCGCGCCTGCGCCAACTTCGGACCAATCTACAAATAATGAGCAAAAGCCTTGTGGAACGGCGCTACCTTCTGCCGTTCATACTTATAACTTCGCTGTTCGCACTATGGGGGTTTGCAAATGACATTACAAACCCCATGGTGGCGGCGTTCCAGACAGTTATGGAGCTGTCGGCGGCAAAAGCGTCCCTGATTCAGTTCGCCTTCTACGGCGGATATGCCACGATGGCCGTACCCGCAGCGCTGTTCATCCGGCGTTTCAGCTACAAGAAAGGCATCCTGCTCGGGCTTGCGCTCTATGCCGTCGGCGCATTCCTTTTCATCCCTGCGGCAAAGGAGCAGAGCTTCGCGTTCTTTTGCGTCTCGCTGTATGTGCTGACCTTCGGTCTGGCATTCCTCGAGACCACCGCAAACCCCTTCATCCTGTCGCTCGGCGAAAAGGAAAACGCCACGAGAAGACTCAACCTTTCACAAGCCTTCAACCCTATCGGATCATTGTCCGGAATGGCCGTCGCCTCCTGGGTGGTGCTTCCCGCCCTGCTTAGCGACGCCCACCGCGATGCGGCGGGGGTCAACCACTTCAGCGAGCTCGATGCGGCCACCAAGTTGGGCGAAAGGTCTCACGACCTGGGTGTAATCACCGATGCATACGTGGTTCTGGGCTTTGTCGTACTTGCAATGCTGGTCATTATCGCAATTACGAAAATGCCTGCGACCGGAACGGCTTCAGCCGAAGCGAAACGCGGCACAATGGGACGATTGTGGAGGAACGGCGCCTACCGCGAAGGCGTCATCGCGCAGATGTTCTATGTCGGCGCACAGATTATGGTCTGGACTTTCATAATCCAGTATGCCGACAATCTGGGTATCGACAAGGCATCCGCCCAGAAACTCAACATCATCGCCATGTCGATGTTCCTGGGGTTCCGGTTCCTGTCAACTTTCCTGATGAAGTACTTCAATTCCAGACTTCTTCTTGGAGTGTTCGCCACAGGGGCCGCACTCTGCACCATAGGGGCGATAACCTTTGTCGGGACGGCCGGACTGGTATGCCTGATTGCCATCAGCGCCTTTATGAGCCTTATGTTCCCCACCATTTACGGAATAGCGCTCGAGAACGTCCTGCCTGAAGACAGTTCGCTCGGCGCCGCCTTCCTTGTGATGGCGATTGTGGGCGGATCTATCCTGCCCCCGCTTCAGGGGAGCATCATAGACCTCGGCACGGTGGCCGGTCACCCGGCAGTGAACGTCAGCTTCTGTCTGCCGCTCATCTGCTTCCTTGTGGTGATGCTCTACGGCATCAAGCGCTGGAAAAAGGACACGAAGGCTACCAGATAATAACCCTCTCCTCCTCGGGCCTCCACATCCTGTCGCCCTCCCTGATGGCGAAGGCGTCAAAGAATGTCCGGAGGTTCCTCAGGGATACGTTGACGCGGTTCTCTCCAATCGAATGGACGTCCACCAGCGTACGGCGGACTATCTCCTCGTCGGTGATGTTCTGCGCCCATACAGTGGCATAGGCTATATAGAACCGCTGTTCAGCCGTCAATCCGTCAATCATATCGGGATGCCTGTCCCCGAAAGAATTCTGCATTGCGGTATAGGCAATCCTCAAGCCTCCCTGGTCGGCAATGTTCTCTCCGAGCGTGGCGGCGCCGTTGGCCTTTACGCCCGGCAGCACCTCCACCTCGTCGAACTGGGCCACAAGCTTCTCCGTCTTGTCCTTGAACGCTTTCGAATCCTCGTCGGTCCACCAGTTCTTCATATTGCCGTCCTTGTCGAAAAGCCGGCCCTGATCGTCGAAACCGTGGGTCATTTCGTGGCTTATGACCACTCCGATGGCTCCATAGTTGACGGCATCGTCCGCCTCCGGGAAATAGAACGGCGGCTGGAGTATGCCCGCAGGGAAACATATCTCATTTGTGGTCGGATTGTAGTAGGCATTGACAGTCTGAGGAGTCATATGCCACTCCTCACGGTCAACCGGCTGGCCGAGCTTGGCAAGATTGTCCTCGAAGTGCCAGCGCGAAGCGTTGCACACGTTCTCGTAATAGCTCTTCGTGCGGTCTATTTCAAGGGAGGAATAATCCTTCCACTTGTCAGGATAGCCTATCTTGACGGTGAAGGCCGACAGCTTCTCCTGCGCCTTCTCCTTTGTCGGTGCGCTCATCCATTCGAGCGAAGCGATATGCTCCGACAGCGCCGCCTGGATATTCCTCACTATGCCGAGCATCCTTTCCTTGTCCTTTTTGGAAAAGTAGCGGTCGACATACATCTGGCCGACAGCCTCTCCGACCACTCCGTTGGGCAGGGCCATCGCCCTCTTCCAGCGGGGCTTCTGTTCCTTGATTCCGGCCATCCTGCCGGAGAAGAATTCGAAGGAGGCGGCATAGAAATCGTCGCTCATAAAGCCGGAGGCGCCATTCAGGACCTTGCTCTGAAGGAAATGGCGCAGCTTGACGGGGTCAATATCGGCCAGCATTCCGTCAAGCGCCTTGAAATATGACGGCTCGCCGACCACAAGCTTCTCCTGCTCCGGAACACCGAGAAGGGCGAAGTAACTGTCAAAATGAGTGTGGGGATATTCGGCGAACAGCTCCTTTGAGGACATGGGGTTGTACTGGGCCTCGACATCCCTCTGCTGTACCATCGACCAGAAGGGAACGGCTATCATCATTTCCACGTCGAATGCATCCTGCGCCCTTGCGGCGGCATCCTCGTACCCGGCCAGGGCAAAAAGCTTCTCAAGATATTCCCGGAAAGCCGTCCTCAACTCCGCGTGTTCGGGGAGCAGATAATAGTCCCTGTTGGGCATCGAAAGGCCGCTCTCGTCGATATAGAGAATCTGGTTGGTATTGTCCATCAGGTCCGGCCCTACATATACGCCGAAAAGACCGTCTCCGCCCCGTCTCTGCATCTCCGCACTCAGACTCACGAACTCCTCGACGGAAGACACCGCCTCAATCGTCCTGAGGTCATCCCCGACCGGCTTGCCGCCTTCGGCGTTCAGCTTCACCGAATCCAAACCCATAAGATAGAGGTCCGCGATTTTCTGCTCGACCGTACCTTTCCTGAGCTTCCTGCCGGCAAGGCTCCGGAACAGGTCGTTGAGCCTGACCTGATTGTTCTCGGCAAGTATGTCGAACGATCCGTAACGCGAGAACTCCGGCTTGAGCGGATTATTCTTCTGCCACCCTCCGGTAGCATACTGATAGAAATCCTCTCCGGGAGCGGTCGAGAGGTCGAAATTTTCACTGTTGATGGCAGGCACCCCGGCACCCTTGCCGGAGCAGGCGGCCACGGCCATACAGGCCGCGGTCACACCAAGGATTTTGGTAAACATATTTTTCATGGACGCAAATATAGTCAAATTTCCTTTTGTCTGACATTTTGTCAGTGGAACAGATATTGACCTTCTGCCGTCAGAACAAACCGCAAGATTATGGAAAACAAGTTTGAATTCTTAAGCAAGTATGCAATAGACCTCAACGCGCAGGCCGCCAAGGGCAAACTGGACCCCGTCATCGGCCGCGACGAGGAGATCCGCAGGGTCCTGCAGATTCTTTCGCGCAGGACAAAGAACAACCCCATACTGGTGGGGGAGCCGGGCGTAGGCAAGACTGCAATCAGCGAGGGGATAGCCTCCAAAATCATAAACGGCCAGGTCCCGGAAAACCTGAAGACCAAGACCATCTTCTCTCTGGATATGGGCGCCCTCATTGCGGGCGCAAAATACCAGGGAGAGTTCGAGGAACGCCTGAAGGGCGTGGTAAAGGAGGTTGTGGACAGCGACGGGGAAGTCATCCTCTTCATCGATGAGATACACACCCTTGTGGGCGCCGGCCGCGGCTCGGGCGCAATGGATGCCTCCAACATACTGAAGCCGGCCCTGGCGAGGGGTGAACTCCGCACCATCGGAAGCACCACCCTGGACGAATTCCAGAAATATTTCGAGCAGGACAAGGCCCTTGAAAGGCGTTTCCAGAAGGTTATGGTGGACGAACCCTCCCCCGCGGAGAGCATAGCAATTCTCCGCGGCCTCAAGGAGCGCTACGAAAACCACCACAAGGTCTCGATTGAAGACGACGCCCTCATTGCAGCGGTGAACCTCTCCCACAGGTATATCAACAGCCGTTTCCTGCCCGACAAGGCCATTGACCTGGTGGACGAGGCGGCTTCGAAGCTGCGCCTCGAGATAAATTCCGTACCGGAGCCTATAGACGTGCTCAACAGCCGCATCCGTCAGCTTGAAATAGAGCGCGAAGCCATCAAGCGCGAAGGGGTCAACCTCAAGAGCGAGAAACTCTCCGATGAACTCAAGGCGGCCACCGAAGAAAGGGACGCCCTCAAGAAACGCTGGGATGAAGAGAAGGATATCGTAAAGGAAATCAACGATCTCCGCTCTCAGGCCGAAACGATGAAGCAGGATGCCTTGACCGCAGAGCGTTCTGGGGACTACGGCAAGGTGGCGGAAATCCGCTACGGCCGTCTCTCGGAAATTCAGACGCGCCTTGACGAACTCTCGAAGAAGAAAGCCTCCATAAAGGACCCCATAATCACGGAAGCGGTGACTCCCGAAGACATAGCGGAGGTCGTCGCACGCTGGACCGGGATACCCGTGGGCCGGATGCTGGAGAGCGAGAAGGAAAAACTGCTGAGGATGGAGAACGAACTCCACAAGCGCGTCGTAGGTCAGGACAAGGCCATAGAGGCCGTTGCAGACGCTGTCCGTCGCTCACGTGCCGGACTTTCGAGCGAAAAGCGCCCTATCGGCTCCTTCCTGTTCCTGGGCTCGACCGGCGTCGGCAAGACGGAACTGGCTAAAGCACTGGCCGACTTCCTGTTCAACGACGAGACAATGATGACGCGCATCGATATGAGCGAATATCAGGAGTCGCATACCGTCTCCCGACTCATCGGCGCGCCTCCGGGATATATCGGCTACGATGAGGGGGGTCAGTTGACCGAGGCCGTGCGGCGCAAGCCTTACTCGGTCATCCTTCTCGACGAAATCGAGAAGGCTCATCCCGACGTGTTCAACACCCTTCTCCAGGTGCTCGACGACGGACGGCTCACCGACAACAAGGGACGTACGGTGGACTTCAAGAACACCATCCTCATTATGACCTCCAATCTCAAGGAGGAGGAACTGCGGATGCGGATGCGGCCCGAATTTCTCAACAGAATCGATGAAATCGTCCGCTTCTCGAGCCTTACGAAAGAAGACATACGCGCGATTGTCCGCATCCAGATGGACCTTCTCTCGGGCAGGCTTGCCGAAGACGGCGTCGTGCTCAAGTTCACAAAAGGCTTCGAGGACGATATGGTCACCAACGGCTATGACCCCGAATACGGGGCCAGACCGGTCAAGAGGCTCATCCAGCGCGAACTGGTGAACCTCCTGGCACGCGAAATACTCGAAGGGAAGATACGCCGCGACTCCGCCATCATAGCCGACGTCAAGGAGGGCGCCGTCATCCTGCGCAACAAATGATTGTCACTGAATGGCGGTGCTGTCCAGCGGGGCAGTCATCTCCTCCACCACCTTCTCCAGAATCTCGGGGTGCCTCTCGATACCGAGGAACCCGAGATTTTCCGTAAAGTACAACACCACGAAGGCGGCAACCAGAAGCAGCAGGAACGTCGAAAGCATCTTCTTCCAAAGCGGAACCCTGGTCGAATAGGGATCCGGCGACTTCACGACGGGATACTTGACCACGGAGGTAAGCGTCTGCCCGAACGGAACGTTCACCAGAACCACCGCGTTGACGGCCCAGCCGTTTGCGTTGAGGACGGGGCCGAAGTTGCGCTTGCGGAGCTTCATCCACGCAAGGACGCAGGACGGCGCGGAAACAACCAGCATTATGATCGCTATCCACAACAGCGTAACCCACAGAGGGGCGGCATTGACCGCCTTTCCGAGCGTCGTGAGAAAACCGCCGATATAACCTATCGCCATACCCAGGGCGGCGAAGATTCCGGCGAACTTCGCGATGTCGAAGGTCGACTTCACGCTCTTGCTCGTCTCGGGGTTGACGGATATCGTGGTGACCTTCTCCTGCGCCGTCTCGAGCACCTTGTTCTCCTTCTCGCTGGCGGCCTTGTTGACCAGGCTGGAGATGAATTCGCCTATCTTCCTGTACGGGGACCAGAACGCCTGTCGGATACTGATGGGGTTTTCCACTATCCTTGTGACTACGGCATCCCAGACTTCGCCCTTGCGGTCATAGAATATCGCATTCTTGCCGGTCCGCAGGTTGCGGGGATTCCCCTCCGTCATCGCCGCCACTATATCCATCGTCTCGCCCCTGTTCTTGGCCGTACAGGTGCAGTAAATCAGGAACATTCCGCTCAACGACGCCATATTGTCCTGACTCCCGAGACCGTTCAGCTTCACGCACAGGGAACAGCAGCGCTGGTCGATGTAAAGGTCTCCCGCTTCAAACATCGACCGTACTCCGGGCGTCGGGTCGTACAGGTCGAAGAACGTCACGTAATTGCGCAGGAACGCATAGAGGTCGCGATATAGAAGCAGGAATCTGCGGACGTCGTCTATCGCTTCCGACTGTTCCTTCAACTCGAGGTCCTTCGCCGCAAGGTCGAGCAATGTCTGCTTCTTGCCTGCCGCAAGTATGGCGTTCACCTCCTTTATTCCGAGCGGCTCCACTTCCAGCCCCCTGGCCTCGGACTTCCAGGTCCGATACGGGGCAAGACTGCCGTTCAACTCGTTCCACTGGTCCTCGCTCAAAGCGACGGCACCCTTGTACAAAGGCTCTATTGCAATCTTCCTGAACTTCGCGAACAGCTCCCGCCAGGCGGGATTGATTGCATCGAGATTGAGAAGACCGTCAGCGGAGGGCCTCGCAAGCGGATATTCCGCTATCTGCTCGGCGCACTCCGACAGATTCTTGTCCGATATGGCGGCTATCTTCTCCGCGGACACGTCCACCGCCCCGCTGCAGGCCTCATCGAAGCCTATCAGCCGGCAGCGCATAAAGTAGTCGTCTATCTTGGCTCCCAGCCTGTCGCAAAGCTCCGCCGCCTCTGCGGTCGCCTCGCCGAAGGGGAATATCTCCTTCCTGCGGGCCTCGGCCTCTCCCATCCACTCCGAATATCCGGTACAGGCCTCATAGAAGGCCTCTATTTTCTCCGCATCGACGCCTTCCTCACCACTCCGGTCCTGCTTGCCGCCGACCGCGCCGACAATCTTGGGAATCATCTCGCCCAGACCGCTGCCGGCAGCCGTTGCCACCGTGATGACACCGTCCCCGTTCAGGGCCGTGCCCGCAAAGATGGCGGCGCTGTCCGCCGTATCCTCGAGCGCGATGGCGGTCTTGTCCTTGCCGAGATTCCTCAAAATATGCGCTGCCGACTCCTTGAGCAGCTGTCCGACAGGTGTCCTGTCATCGAACGCGCCCAGTTCTATGGAATCCTCTCCCTTCAGCAGCAGGTCCTTGTCCCTGAGTGCGGATGTCACCCATTCCGCGGCGTCCACAACCTCACGGACCTTTATTTTGCCGTCTCCGTCGGCATCGAGCGCCGCCAGCGTCTCGGGGTCGAACTCAAGCCCGTCGACCGGGCAGCTCAAAACCGTCCATTTCTTCTGATCCAGTTCACGCAGATGGGCAATGTCCTCCCCGCTGCTCAGAACAACTCTGGTCACTCCACCGAGGGAGCAATACTTCCAGCCGTAACCTTTTTTCTTGAGAATTTTTCCCATATCCTGTTATTGTTTCTCCAAAGTTAGGACTTTTTCACAAACTTCATCACTGCCTTCACTTTTCGTGGCCGTCAGCGTAGAAAATCATCTTCACCGGTCCTATGAGTCCGGCTCTCGGCTCCCCGCGATAAGGGGAGGGGATTGTGCTGTAGTGATTGCCAAGGCTGCTCCTTACAACCACCTCGACAGTATTGTCGCCTTCCTTCACAAAAGGCGTCACGTCCAGTCTGTATGGCTTCCCGATAAGTATTTTCGGCTCAGAGCCGTTGACTCTCACCTCACAGGTCGCGTCAACGTCGCCCAGGTCCAGTTCCACCCTGTCATAAAGCCTGTCCAGATATACCCTTCGGCTGTAAGAGACAGCCCCGGAATAATACTTCATCGCTCCGAACGCACTCCAGTCTCCCGCCGGCATCCTTCCCTTCGCGCATTCCATCCTGACAGGCTCGGCAAAGAACGCCGCACCGGGATAACCGCGCCGGGGCTTTCCCGTAACCTCAACCTCCCTCACTCCGGGGAAATGGTCCGACAACGTTGCAGTCCACCATCCGCCGTCCCTGCGGACCTTCAGCGCAAGTCCGTCAACCTTCACCGAGCGCAACGACCCGTTGACCTTGAAGCGGAGAGTCCGCGTACCGGGAGCCGCCTCAAACCGGAATGTACGTTGGACCGGTTCGCCTTCGGCACTGTATGGAAGCACGTCCGCCCCATACCATTTCGACGCCACTATGGCGTCGTACATACCCCTTTCGGCGGGGACGTCCGCGTCCCCGGGCATAAACACCACCATACTTCTGGCCCTGTCGTCAAGGAACTCTCCCCTCTTCCTCCCGAGTTCGTAATGCGACTTCACCGTTCCCTCATAAGTGAGCGTCAAACTGTGCCATCCGCGGGCAAGAAACACCTCCGTCCCCGTGACTCTGTTGCCGTCAACATTGATCTCATCGGGGACAACCCCTTCCACGACAACCTTATATGTTGCCTTGCGCAGAGCATAAACCTTTGTGCGGAACTCCTGGCGCCCACCTCCGTCCAAAATCAGGAAGCGCGGGTCAACCTTCGCCTTGAGCCCGTGCCACCCCTGTGCGCCGGGGCTGTCTGGAACCCCATACTGCCACGACCATACATACGGCACCCACTCCCCTCCGGTACTTTCCGACCGGGTCTGCATATAGGGACCATAACCGTACACCTCCCCGTCGAAACTCCGCGCCTCCACTCCTATGAACCCGTCTTCGGCGGGAAGACGGAAATCCCCCCACCTGTTGTTCATTGTCGGCATTATGCATATGTCCCAGGGGCCGTCCAGCGCCATCTCACCGATGCGGGTGCGCGACTCCTCCGTCGAAGACCGTTCGGGCTCGCCGGGGGAGAACACCACCAGCATCGCGCCGCCGTCCTCTCCCACATACCTGATGGAACTCGACAGGCCGTCCGTACCGATGACGGCAAGTCCGCCTGTCGTTCCTTCCATAGCATCCCAAACCTCGGCGCGTCCCTGCGCACGGAACCGGACAGTATCGCCCGAAGGCACGTCCGTGAACATATAAACGTCATTCATCCCTATCCTCCGATGAAGCACCCGCCCCATTCCGGACGTCGTGCTGAAATCGGGATCGATACGCTCCATAATTGCGGCCCTCGCCTCCGCCGGCGTCGCAGCCGATACCGTCGACACCTCACGGATATTGTCAGCCACGTCGCCCACGGCCAGAACCACGCCCCCGGCGGCGGCAAACTCCCTCACCTTCCGAAGCGACTCTTCGTGCATCGCCCTGGTATCGACCAGCACCAGCACGCGGTATGATTCTCCCGCAACGCCGAGGCGGCCGTCCGTCACTTCGCCGCGCTGAAGCGACCGGTAATCGATGAAATCATAGTCAAGTCCGTGAACGCTCAACTCGTCGGACATCTTGAACGTACTCTCTGCGCCCGCGCCGGGAAACGCCTGCATTGTCTCCGTAGGGTACATCACCGCTATGTCGCAGACGTGGCTGCCCTGGCTCAGCACAAAGCACATCCGCTCGGCATATTTCAGCCATTTCTTCATATGCGGCCAATACGGCATCCTGAAATGGAAGCAGGGGGGCGCCCATTCCCACCACCCCCCGTGGGTGCTGTAATAAAGCCCGTGCATACAAAGGAGGTTGCCTCCGGCCACAAGGTGATGGTCAAGCTGACGGCGCAGAAGCGCTCCGTTCGCATCCCATCCCATACTGTGAAAGGCCTCGAGCCAGGTCCTCGGCCTGCCGTAAAGATGGGCTATGCTGCTGGACACCTTTGTCTGCCTGAAACTGCTTCCGCGGGCCGGGGCGTCATTGCCCGGAGCCGTGAACCAGCTTATCGCCCTGAAATAATCCAGGTACTGCGTCGGGCGCAGGCCCCGGCCCTCCGGGTCACACCCGTAAATGAGCCCCTTGTCGGCATTCCAGTCGAAAATCGGCTTGAAATACCGTTCTTCAGAAAGGCAGGTCAGCACTTCGGCATAGTCGAGCCTTACCGCCGCATCCGCGGAATCGATGCCGGACTGCCTGAAAAGCACCGGAAGCAGGGGGACAATGTCGTATCCTTTCCTTGCGAGGAACTGTTCCGGCATATCCTCCGCCCACGAATGCATATTCAACCCGTACTGCAGTTCGTCCTGGAAGAAATAGTTCATCCCTTTCAGACCCTTCTCGTCCATATTGTCCACAAACGGCTGAAAATACCGCCTCACTATCTCCGCGCCCAGCCCGGGAGCGAGCCACGGGGCTTTCGCCGTACATATATACACCACGGAATCCTCCGTCTCGGAAAGGACGGTCAGCGCGGAATCCGGCGCCGCCTCCCCCTTCGCCGTTCCGACTTCCACGAGAGCCCCCCGATAGTCCCTTATCGCGGGCTCCGCAAGAACGCTGTCTATGAATTCACCGTTCTTCGGCCAGGCAACGACGTAATCATCCATTCCGAGTCCTATCCCCTTTTCCGCACAGCGCGCCGAGAACTCGTTCCATATCTCCCGCCACTCCTTCGAGAATACGCGCGGCTCTCCGCCACTAACGCGCCCGCAGTTGCCGTGACCGGCGGCATTCAGCGCCGTGTCAACCTTGAAGTGGGTATGGTTGTAACTGACGCAGAGTCCGTCCGTCGAAGCATCCGAAAGGATTTCCAACTGCTCGGTGAGACGGTTGATGTCGAGACTGTCACCGGTCCACCAATAGAAAGGGACGTTGCCATAACCCTTCGGAGGGTTGACGAAGGATTCCCTCAGATCGACGGTCTGCGAAGAGGACGGCCAGCCCTTGTATGCTTCCCCGTTGTAGGAGAACGCCGCCGGGCAGGAAATGGCGGCCAACGATACCACTACAAGAGCGCGCAGCATAAAACTATTGTGTTTCATCTATGCGTATATATTCATCCATCAGGGCTTTCATCTTCTCCTGCAACATGGCCGTCTTAGCCTCGACAAACTCCGCCGAAAGTCCGCCTTCGGGCATCTCTATCCTGAACGGCTCCCCGATTATCATCTTCGAGCGCCTGAAAATCCTGTGCGGCCCGTCCTGATACACCATCACAATGGGCATCTGCGCCATCACCGCCAGCATTGACACTCCGGAATGGAACGGAAGCTGATGTCTGTAAGAACCGTGACGGCCTTCCGGATAAATTGCGACGGACTCCCCGTCAACCTTCATCACCTTGAGGGCCTCGTGTATCCAGGACGTGTCCGCGTGCTGCCTGTCAATCGGAATGCATCCGGTATGACGGAGGAAAAACCCGAACCCCCTCTGATCGAAGCGGTCCTTTGCGGCGAGGGTATGGATTTTCTCCCTCCTGAGAGCGGTATTCAGCACGGGGCCGTCCAGATGGGAGGTGTGATTGCTCACTATTATGGACGGCTCCTTGAGTTTTTTGCCCTTCAGGGGCTCTCCCTCAAAGAAAACTTTCGGATTGTAAAGAATCCGCACCAATACGGCTACGACGCCCCGAAAAATCCGGTCTCCCATTCTGCCGTCAAACCCTTTCGGATATGTACCTGACCACGTCACCCACCTTTTTGAAAGGAGGCACGCCTTCGAACTTGAAGCCGAACCTGGTCTCGACGGCTATGCTCAAAAGCAATATGGAGAGGGAATCTATGCCCAAGTCGGATACAAGCTCGGATTCGAAACTTATCTTCGACTGGTCGATGCCGGGCTTGATGGTATGCAATATCTCCTTCAGCCCCTCGAATATCTGCTGCTCGTTCATTGCTGGTTTCTTGATACCTTGAGTGAACCTGTCCTCTTGAAATCCTCCTTTCTTACGGTCACCTTGGATATGCGGTGCGTACCCGGGAGAGTCGCATTGACCTGGTCCACCAGCTTTTTGAAATATGATTCCACTTCCGCCCAGTCCTTTCCTTCGAACGCCTCCATCCGGGGAAGAATCTCGATGGCGATGACAGGGGTCCCGTCTATGCTGTCCTCACGGACAAGGCAGTCCCGCAGGGCTTCGCACTTGTAGAACGGCTCTTCGATGGCCTCCGGCGATACGTTTTCCCCGTTTGGCAGAAGAATAAGGTTCTTGATACGTCCGGTAATATATACATATCCGTCTTCGTCGATGCGCCCCAGGTCGCCCGTTCTGAGCCACCCGTCAGGCGTAAGCGCCTTTGCGGTCTCCTCGGGGTTGCCGTAATATCCGAGGAACACGTTGTCCCCCTTCATCCATATCTCCCCGTCCACAATCTTCAGCTCCTGCTCCGGATAAACCTTTCCCACGGAGGTCGGGCGGGTGAGGACGTCGGCGTTGCCTGTCGAAAGGTTGCCACCCTCCGTCATACCGTAGCCGGCAAGCAGCCGGATCCCCATCGCGTCGAATTCGGAAATGAGCTTCGGCGGCACGTTCGCCGCTCCGGCGATTATCATCTTCAGTTCGCCGCCGAAGAACTGCGGCCCGTACATCTTCGCAAGACCGCTCAGCACCTCGCACAAACCGGGAACAAGCACCAGCAGCGTAGGCTTGATGACCGGCAACTTTCCGATGGCCGCCTTCGTATCCTCGGCGCTGAACCATTCGGAGCCGGTATAGAACGCGCTCATCGTGCCCCGGATAAGCCCGAACACGTGGCTGAGGGGCAGAAGCCCTATCTGCCGGTGGTGCGCCAGCTGGCTGCCGGGCGCAAAAACGCCGTTGAATGAGCCTCTCATCAGCGCCCGGTGGGGAAGGATCGCCCCCTTGGGCGCTCCGGTCGTGCCACCGGTAAAGAAAATGGCGGCGGGGGCATCCTTGTCAACTTTTGCAACAGGCGATTCGCTGTCCCCGATGGACTTGGAAGATATGACCTTGCAGGGAACGCCTTCCGCTGCCGCAGAGAACTCGTCCCTAACGGCAAGCACCTTGACGCCGAACTTGGCGCAGCACCCTGCAACGGCGGGACCGGGCAGCTGCGTCGGCAGCATTATCCCCACATATCCGGCGGAAAGTGCGGCAAGGAACATCTCTATCGCATCTATTGACGTGCGCTCCCATATTGCCACCTTATCGCCTTCGGCAATTCCGAGTCCGCGAAGAACTGTCCTCCTTCTGGCAATTCTGCTGCAGAATTCCCTATATGAATACGTATTTTCAATATCGGAAACCGCGGGCAAGTCCCCCCATTTCTTCCCGATCCACTCGACGAACTCCGGTACTGTCGGAATGTATGAAACCTGGTTCATCTCCTCTTCCGGCAACATTCTGTAAAAGTACTCTGACATTTTGATTCTTTATCTGGTTCAACTGCAAATATAGTATTTTTCCAGGAAGCGGGTCCATTTCCGGCGCTGTTGATTCCGCCGCTTCCCGAAATACCGGACAGATTTCCACCATTGTGATCCGGAAGAGGCTTCCGTTGAAAGCGTACCTGCTGTATCAATACGGGAACTCGCAGTCGAAGTCAGCGCCGCCGGCTCCCATCCTGAAAGTATGTATCAGGCCTTTCTCCGGCTTCAGGGCCACGATGTCGCAGCAGAGAGTCTCCCTGTAGTTGAAGAAAGCGCGCCTGGTCCCCGGCATAAGCTGCTCCTCCGAACAATAACCGTAGCTCTGGGTGACGAAGTAGTTCACGCCGTTCTCGACCTCGTGCATATTGAAATGGCTGTCCCCGCAGAAAAGTCCGGCTATGTTGCGCTTTTCCTTGTAGGATTCGAGCACGTTCATCAGGCGTTCGTTGCTCTCCTTGGTATACGGTGCGGGTTCGTTGTGCCATCTGCCGTTGGGGTGAGGCATATAATGGCTGAAAACTATGACCGACGTGGACGGGTCCGTCCTGTCGAGCAGGCCCTTGAGCCATTCCACCTGCACGTCGTCAAAGTAATAGTATTTGCCGTTCAGCGCGCCGGTCCCCTCGCTATTGAGGACTATCACCCGTACGTTCTTCCCGGGGATGTCATAGTAGCAGTATACTTTTCCCGGAGTCAGGTGGAGGTTTTCTCCCCCATAAGCCAGGGCCGGCTTCTGAAAGACGTCCGACAGACGTTCCTGCGAATTGGCTTCATCTTCGCCCGCATCCCAGTCGTGATTTCCCGCCGAATAAAGCACGACTCCGCCGAATTTGGACAGCTCGCCCGCCGTAAGCGCGATGACGTTGTCGGCATACTCCCTGTCAAGATGTCCCGGTCCGATATTCAGGCCTATGTCCCCGAGGCAGGCAAGGAAGTCATAGTGGAAAAGTTCGTCGGTCTTCGCTATGAACCCGATATGCTGGTATGTGCAGCTTTGATTGGTGTGGATGTCCGTAAGGATGGGGAACACCACGGTCTCGTCCCCGCCCTTCCATTCCAGATAACGTCCGTACGTCTCCTCCGCCTGCTCCATCACAAAGGGGGGAATGCCCTCCTCGGGACGCTCGTTGGTTCCGTATTCGTGAACGGTCTCCCCCTTGGGACATATCCAAAGTCCCGGCTTCCGCCCTTCCGAGTATTCGGAATATCCGGCGCGTATCTCGTGTCTGCCGGCAGTCAGCTTCAATTCCCGGAAATCGGCCCCCTCCGGAGATTCCGAAAACAGAAGTTCTCCGTCCAGATATATTTCCGGCCAGCCGTCCGCGACATAGAAGTCGTAAGTTCCGGTATTCTCTATGTCCAGTCTTGACGTAAGCACGGCGGCATACTGGCCATCATCTCCGTCATACGAGAAAGCGCCCTCATTGTACTTCGGCGCACAGGCGCCGGCCAGTACAAGCGCCGCCAAATAAAACACGGTTTTTTTCATATCCATATTTCTTTCAATATCCGAAAATCTTTTCGCACGGCTGCCATTTCTCATCGCTGCGGGCCTCCGGGGAGCATCCCTGGAAACGTGCCACATATGCCTCCCATTCCGCCTGACGGGGAAGAGCCGCAAGACGGGCCATATCCCGTTTTGGGTCAAACCCGTCGCAGGTGTCCATTATCATGAAGAGACGGTTCCCCCGACGGTAAATCTCCATCGAGACAATGCCCACCTCGCGCTGGCCCGCGATGATTTCCGGCCATACGTGGCGGTGGACCTCACAGTATTTTTCAATCAGGTCAGGGTCGTCGGCCAGATCGAGAGTGCGGCAATAGCGCTTCATCCCCCTAGATTTCAATGTCCAGCGCCTGCAGGTCTTCATCCCTCGAAGAGCCGCCGTACATAATCCGATAAGCGCCTTTCCTTACCGCAAGGCCGTCCGCAGATTCGTCATAACTTTCAAATGCACGGTCTCCGAGTTCGATTTTCACCTTGACGGTCTGTCCTGCGGGAACGGCCACCCTGCGGAAGCCCTTGAGCGACTTTATGGGCGCTTCCGGGTTGTCAAGGGACTTGACATAGACCTGCACGACCTCTTCTCCATCCACCGCTCCGGTGTTGGTGACGGGAATGGTAACGGTGTGTCCCGCTCCCCTTACCTTTGCCCTGCCGTATTCGAAAGTCGTATAACTCAAGCCGTAACCGAAGGCGTAGAGCGGCTTTCCGCTGAAATAGCGATAGGTCCTGCCGTCCATATTATAATCCTCGAACTCCGGGAGCTGGTCCGTGGACGCATAGAACGTGACCGGCAGCCTTCCTGCGGGATTGTACTTCCCGAAAAGCACGTCGGCCACCGCAAGACCGGCAGCCTGCCCGCCGTACCAGGCCTGAACCAGCGCATCATACTGCGATTCTATGGCCCCGAACGCAATCGCCGATCCGGAACAGTTGACCACGACGACAGGCCGTCCTGTTGCGTGCATCGCCCTTACAAGGTCTTCCTGGATTGACGGGAGTTCGATTCTGGTCCTGTCTCCCCCGAAGAATCCTTCATAGGGCACGTTCATCTCCTCCCCCTCGAGGCGTGCGGTAAGACCGGTCACCACAACGATGACGTCCGCATCGGAAACCTGCGAGGACAGTTCGCCGAAGTCGGCAACGCCCTCCTTTTCCTCCGTAACGTGGTTGCAGGCCTTGCAATAGAAGACCTCCGCGTCACCGGCGGCCTCCCTTATCGCATCGAGGATGGATTTCTCGTGCTCCTCTACCGGAATCCCGCTGTAGTTGCCGAGATGCATATACGTGTCATCCGCGTTGGGCCCCACTACGGCTATCTTCTTCAGCCCCTCCCCGAACGGAAGGACTCCGCCCTCGTTCTTCAGGAGGACAATGGACTTCTGCGCCGCCTTCCTCGCGAGTGCGGCGTGTTCCTCGCTGCTTATGTCAGCGGCGCCAAGGTGCCTCCACGGATCCCTTTCCTCGGGATCATACATTCCAAGTCTGATTCTCTCGCTCATCGCCCTGCGGAAGCAGACGTTGAGGTCCTCCTCCGTCATAAGGCCCCTTGCTATCGCCTCCGGGACATACTTGTGATAATTGCCTCCGCACTCCACGTCGCATCCGGCCTTGATGGCGGCCGCACAGGCGGTCGCGGCATCCGGGTGCGTCATATGACGCCCGCTTACATAGAAGTTGTCAACCGCACCGCAGTCGGACACGACCATCCCGTCATAGTTCCATTCCCCGCGCAGGATATCCTCAAGAAGCCTCCTGCTTCCGTTGCAGGGCACTCCCTCATAACGGTTGTACGCACCCATTACCTGCTGCACGTGAGCATCCTGCACCAGCATCTGGAACGCGGGGAGGTATGTCTCCCAAAGGTCGCGCCCGGAGACGCTGACGTCGAACTTGTGGCGTTTCGACTCCGGACCGCTGTGTACGGCATAGTGCTTTGCGCAGGCTATGGTCTTGAAATGCTCCGGGTCATCCCCCTGCATTCCGCGAACGGTGGCCGCCCCCATCACACCGGAAAGATAAGGGTCCTCTCCGCAAGTCTCCTGCCCGCGCCCCCACCTGGGATCACGGAAAATGTTGATGTTGGGGCACCAGAAGGAAAGGCCGTGCCACCACGCCTCACAGCCGGCCCTGTCCTTGCCAAATTCGTTGTGCTCGGAGGTGTTCCATTTCGCCCTGGCCTCGTCCGACACCGCCGTGAACACTTCCAACTGGTTTTCTTCGTCGAACGTGGCGGCAAGGCCTATCGACTGCGGGAAAACGGTGACGCCCTCGCCCGTGATTCCGTGGCAGCCCTCAGACCACCAGTTGTAGGCGGGGATTCCGAGACTGTCTATGGAAATGGACCCGCTCTGCAGGAGACCTGCTTTCTGCTCTACGGAAAGCAGGGAAACCAGATTCTCGACCCTTTCCTCCACGGAAAGGTCCGGATTGCGGAACGGATGGTCATAAACTTTTCCCTGTGTACAGGAGGCCGCTGCCATAACGGCAACAAGGGCCAAAACGGATGTTCTTTTCATAAATTATTTGGATTGTTTGTCTGTCGCATTGAACTTGAGGCTGAAGCTTTGAACCGCCTTCTCCCCCTGCCCGTACAGGACGAGCGTATGCTCCACCTCCCCCGAATATCCGCCGGGGTTGACGGACACCTTCAATTCCGCGGTCTCTCCGGGCTTGATCCTATAGCGTCCGATATATGCCCTTACGCAGGAGCAGTCGCCGGCCGCCCCTACCAGCCGGAAATCCCTGTCGGACACATTCGTTATTCTGAAAGTATGGAAAAGCGTACCGCCGTCGGGGTCAACCTCCCCGAAATCCCACTCCGTCGAGCCGAACCACAGGGGAGACTCAAGCACCGGCAGCAGCAGGCCCTCCATTACGGAATACCCGGCCGCATTGGGGTGTACCCCCGGAGTATCCACCGCATATTCGGGCTTCATGCCCGTGCCGTCTTCCGTCACCATCGCATCGAAATAGTCGACGTAGGGGATGTTGTTCTTCCGGGCGTACTCCCTTACCCTGGCATTCAGGCTGACTATCTTTTCCATCGCGCCGGCAACCGCAGGATGCCAGCCGAAGCCGCCCGCGGGCAGGCAGCTGGTAAGAACCACCCGGATACCGTTGGCGCGGGCAAGTTCGGCCATCGAGCACACGTTGCCGAGCGTCAGGTTCTCATCATACTTCCCGGTATTCTCCGCAATATCGTTGGTCCCGTAATTGATAACCACAACCGCGGGCTTTAGATTGATGACATCTTCGCGGAACCTGAGAAGAAACTGGTAGCTGGTCTGTCCGCCGATACCCCGGCCGATGAAGCCGTTGTCCGCAAAAAAAGACGGGGACGTACGCGGCCACCTGTCGGTAATGCTGTCGCCCAGGAGCACGACCCTGTTCTCGCCTTTCGCCGGGGCTCCCAGCTCCGCATTTGCGGACGCGTATCTCTTCCAGTTCGCAAATTCGTGGCTCTGGGAAAAGGCGCCCTGCGCCCATAGCGCCGCCACCAGCAGCAATATGATTTTCTTCAACATCCGGATATGGCTTTTCTGTTTTTTCAAGGGCAAATATACTCTTTTTCAACGAGTTTTCGCTACGCGCCCATTTCATAGGCACGATAGAACATACCTTCCGCATACAGATGAATGACGCCAGTATTCGCCTGCTCTATGTCGAATATTTCTTTCTTTGTAGGCATAGTTTTCTGTTCAAAAATTCGTCGGCTTCGCCGATTATTTTCCCGCACAGCTCCGCCGTGCTAATGGGCGGTCCCGCCTTCGGCAGGGACCTTAAGTTGCGGCACCGCCTGCGGCTTTGCCTTAAATGCTACGAGTCCTTGCTGATGCTTGGACTCATAGCAATATTATTCTGAGACGGGACGAACTCCTTGCCCGCGGTAACGGCTGAAGCTGAGCGGGCCCACGGTGGGCGGATGAAAGTAGAGGCGGGACGCGCAGTTCGGGTAGCCCGTAACGAGCGACGAAGACCAATAGCTGCCGTCGGCACCGACACGGCTCAGGCCGTCGCCGTCGCGATAGCCCGCGGCGGGCAAAAATATCCAGTTATCCGTGAAGCCTGTCTTCTTGGATTGAACCTTATAACCTTTGACCCCGTTGATGGATGTCCATGTCCAGGAACAGTTATCTGTATTCTTGAGTTCAGCCCACTCCGCGCTTGTCGGCATTCTCCACTTGCCTCCCAACTTGACGTGGGCCACGTCATCCCCCGGGTCGAGGACTGTCTTGTTGTCGGGACTGCCACTGCCCGACCAATAGGATGCTTTATTTGACGGGACGTACTTCGTCCAACCCGTATTATCATCTGAGCCTGTATGGTAAGGGCAATTGCTCCAATCGAGATAGATCCTCGTGTCTGTCACGTCAGTTGTGCCGGCCCACTGGTAGTAGCCGCCGTAGTCCTCCGGCTTGGTGGCGCCGAGGTTGAACGATGCCCACTTGACAGAAAGACCCAAATCTACCAGCTCCGGTGTCTGATAACCCAAGGTGGTGAAATTCTTGACAGAAGATGCGAATTCTACATCATCAACCTTGGCAATCACTACATAATTATACTTGGTATTCGATTCAATGGATGTCAGATCGATGCTGTACGAACCGTCTGTTCCCAAAGTCAATGTCTTCCTCGTCCCTCTGGACTTCAAGGCCTCCAACGTACTTGCCGTGCTACTGTAATACAACACCGCGGACTTCGTGAAAGAGCCTTCGGACTCGACCGTCAACCTGCCGGATATCGTTGCGGAATAGTAGCTTACATTCGATGATTCTACGGTGATGGAGGCTTTTACCGATGTCGTTGTAAACGTCTTTGCTTCTCCCTTGTAAGTGCGGCCGTCAAGCTTCACATACGCGACCACGGAATATTTTGTGTCTCTAGACAGTGATTCATCCTTGGCGGAGAACTTCTTCTCGGAATGATTGTATGATTTGAGCGTATGTGCGCTTCCACCTTCCGGTGTGACCTCGAATCCATATTCAAGCGCATCGTACCTGCAGTCGGTGAGGTCAAGCGAAGCATTCAGGACCGCTTCCTTAGGATTGATATCCGTTGCATCCAGGGTCTGGATCATGCTGCTTACGGCAAGGGTCTTGAAGGACTTCAATTCACCGTAGGAGATTTCCTTGTCCTGAATTATGTAACTGCGGTAATAGTATGTGGTCTCAGGCTCCAGGACTTCGGTGTTGACGGTATAATTGTAATCCGAATCAAAGGCTCTGGCTTCTATCTGGATTGCGGAACCGATGAGAACTCCGGATGATGTCGAATACAATACTCCGAACGACAGATCCGTGGATGTCGTGCCCGGAAGATTGGCTTTTCCTGAGATTTCTGCATTTCGGCAGGAAATGTGAGTCGCAGCGCCGGTGACGGCACCCATGCCCTCTGCTACCTCTATCGCACAGGAGGCAGTCTTGCTCTGGTCGACCGTCGTGGCCGTCACGATGGCCTTGCCGGCCTTCAATGCCTTCACAACGCCTTCTGCAGAAACGGTCACGATCGCCTCATGGTCGCTCGACCACCTGACGGACTTGTCAGCAGCATTGTCGGGAGTGACCGTCGGAACCAGCGTAAACTGTTCCCCTTCCTTCAATGACAGTGTCGTCTTGTTGAGAGCAACCCCCGTGACGTGGACAACCTTCTCCAGCACATTCACCGTGCAGTGGGCCTTGTACTTCCCGTCCTCCGTCATGACGGTCACTATCGCCTTGCCGGCAGCCACCGCATCCACGATTCCGTCCCGGGATACGGTCGCGACAGACTCTTTGCTGCTGCTGAATGATATGTTCTTGTTGGTTGCGTTGCTCGGAGAGACAGTTGCCGTGAGCGACTTCTGGTCCCCGATCTCGATGTCGATAGACTCCGGAGAAAGAGTTACACCGGTTACGGCAACATTCGGCTGTGCCGGTTCCTTTCCACAAGAGACTGCGATGGCCATCAATGCGATGGCGGCTAAAAGAGATCTGACTGATTTCATATGATGATTATATGGATTCGCTAATTTAAGCAATAGTTCGTTAGTTTTATAAAAGTTACGCCACGGCGCGGACGCCGTAGAATAAAAGTTCTTTGAAATCAGTGTTATTTAATCGCATGTTCGGGCGTTTACCGGACATTGCAATAAATCGATCCACCATTGCAGCATTGTGCAGCAGGGTTTTTGTCGAGCCAACGGAAAGATTGATGTTTTCCTGTCTGGCATAAGCCCTCGCAACGTTGATGGAAGAGAGTGACATGTTGAAGGCAAACGCAAGGGCCTCCTTGTTGC
>JAKSJZ010000019.1 GCA_024401995.1 Bacteroidales bacterium | reverse complement strand
GGGAGATGTCGCCTAGCGACAGAGGCTTGAAATGTACTGCTGCCGCAGGCAGCAACTACTAAAAAGAGAAACTCGACTGACTTTCTCTTTTTAGTAGCCCCTACAGGAATCGAACCTGTATTTCAGGTTTAGGAAACCTCCGTTCTATCCGTTGAACTAAGGGGCCCCGACAATTCTCTACTCAGATTCCTTTACGATAATCTGGCGTCCCCTGTAGTAGCCGCATTCAGGGCATACTCTGTGGTACATAACTGTTGCTCCGCAGTTGGGGCAGGTAGCGAGCGTGGGAACGGGCGCATGATCGTGGGTACGACGCTTGTCCCTGCGCTGTTTTGAAAGTTTGTGTTTCGGATGTGCCATCTTGTTCTTATTTTAAATTCATTTACTCAAATATCTGACCGTATCCGCGTCGCACTCACCTTCGGGATGGGTACGTTGCAGCGGAAGAGCCGTGCAAATATAGTCATATACAATCTGACTGAGGTCAACCGACGGACCGGCCGCTTCAATCTCCTCCTCGAACTCCGTCCCGACCGGAAGGGTCAACTCGCCCAGACAACGGTCACATACGACTCTCACCGTTCCGGAAAGTCTCGCGCCCACCTTCAGAGAATCACCCTCATCCTCAACCTCGCATTCGACCTCGACTCTGCCTCCAAGCAACTCGGAGCCTTCAAATGAGCCGAAAAAAACGTCGTCAGCGACCATCCTGAAAGCATTGACGCCCTCAACCAGACTGCCTAACTTTATTTCAAAGGACTGCAAAGGTAACAAAATTTTTGTATTATTCTTCGTTATCACTATTTCTTTTGCGGGCGAGAGGATCGAGCAGCGTCTTGCGGATACGCATAAAGTGTGGCGTCACCTCTACAAACTCGTCTTCCTGTATGTACTCGAGGGCTTCCTCGAGGGAGAATTTGATTGCCGGAGGAAGAACTATCTTCTCGTCCGACCCAGCCGCACGCACGTTCGTAAGCTTCTTAGTCTTGCAGATATTGATGTTCAGGTCGCGTTCCCTGGTATGCTCCCCGACCACCTGGCCGCAATATATCTCCTCGCCGGGCTCGACGAAAAAACGTCCGCGGTCGAGCAGTTTGTTCATCGAGTAGGCAATCGCATCGCCCGTCTCAAGCGATACCAGAGAACCGTTGTTGCGGCGCTCTATCTCTCCCTTGAACGGCTGGTACTCCTTGAAGCGATGGGCCACTATGGCCTCCCCCTGCGAGGCGGTAAGCAGATTGGAACGCAGCCCCATAAGCCCCCTGGTGGGAATCTCGAACTCGAGCAGGGTCCTGTCTCCCCTGGGTTCCATATGAATCAGCGCCCCCTTGCGGCGGGTCGCAATCTCTATGGCGGCACCGACGAACTGTTCCGGGACCTCGATGGACAACTCCTCTATGGGCTCGCACCGCTGACCGTTGATTGTCTTGTCAAGGACCTTGGGCTGGCCCACCTGAAGTTCGAAGCCTTCGCGCCGCATCGTCTCGATAAGCACGGACAGATGGAGCACTCCCCTGCCGTAAACCACGAACGAATCGGCGGAAAGACCGGGCTTCACCCTGAGGGCCAGATTCTTCTCCAACTCCTTGTCCAGCCTCTCCTTAAGATGACGTGAAGTGACGAACTTGCCGTCCTTTCCGAAGAAAGGTGAATTGTTGATGGTGAAGAGCATACTCATCGTGGGCTCGTCAACCGCTATCGGCGGCAAAGCCTCCGGATTCTCGAAGTCGGCTATCGTATCGCCTATCTCGAACCCTTCTATACCTACCACCGCACAGATATCGCCGCAGCGGACTTCGTCCACATTGGACTTACCCAGCCCTTCGAAACTCATCAGCTGCTTGATTTTCTGCTTCTTCACTATGTCGTAACGCTTGCAGAGGCTTATCTGCTGGCCGGTCCTGATACTTCCCCGGGTCACCTTGCCTACGGCTATGCGCCCTACGTACGGGGAGTACTCAAGCGAGCTTATAAGCATCTGAGGGGTCCCTTCAACCACCTTCGGCGCCGGGATCTCCTCGAGAAGCGTATCGAGAAGCGGCGTGATATCCCCTGTAGGCTTCTTCCAGTCCAGAGACATCCACCCCTGCTTCGCCGAACCGAACACGGTCTTGAAATCAAGCTGCTCTTCCGTCGCTTCAAGGTTGAACATCAAGTCGAAAACCTCCTCCTGAACCTCGTCGGGACGGCAGTTGGGCTTGTCCACCTTGTTGATGACGACGATGGGTTTCTTCCCCATCTGAAGCGCCTTCTGAAGCACGAACCTTGTCTGCGGCATACATCCTTCGAAAGCGTCCACAAGCAGCAGCACCCCGTCCGCCATATTCAGGACGCGCTCCACCTCCCCTCCGAAGTCGCTGTGGCCCGGAGTATCTATAATATTGATTTTAACCCCCTTGTATACAACGGATACATTCTTCGCAAGAATTGTGATTCCCCTCTCCCGTTCGAGGTCATTGTTGTCGAGGATAAGTTGTCCGAGATTTTCAGGCTGCCTCACGAGGTTGGCCTGATAAATCATCCTGTCAACCATTGTGGTCTTGCCGTGGTCAACGTGCGCAATGAGCGCTATGTTACGAATCTCTGTCATCTCACTCAAAAACGGGCCGGCCAAAAACTGCCAGCCCGGGACCGCTGTCCGATTGTGCGCGAGATGAGACTCGAACTCACACAGGTTTTACCCCACTAGCTCCTGAAACTAGCGCGTCTACCATTTCGCCACCCGCGCCCGAATGGACTGCAAATATACAAAAATTCCCATAGTGGGCAAAAAAATTTAACGCTGTCAGAATATGAAGGCCACGGCCACCATTATATCGCTCGGAAGCACGAAAACCCTGCTGCCCCTCTCGACAACATCCCCGCAATGCGGGCAGGAATAGGAGGTGTAAACCTCCCGTCCTCCCCACAGCCCGAGCCCGAGATCAAGGTTAAGAAAAGGCGTGAGCATATAGCTGTACCCGCCGGACACCCCCGCTCCCACACGGTCTCCCTCGGAAGGCATTGCGGATCGGCTGCCCGTATTGCTGAACTCCTGATAGCGGGCTTTTGCCGACACCCACCACCCGGAATAACAATGCCAGGGCCAGAAACGCACCCCCGCGTCGAAAGTCCGCTGCCTGCGGTAAGACACGCTTTCACCACGACCGAACGAAAAAGGATTGTACTTGACCCCGGCCGTGACAGACCAACTTTTCGAAAACGCCCATCCCATCTCGACGTTCAACGTCCCCATATCGGCGCAATCCACGGCATTGGCGCTTACGCTCAATGACTGCCCGTAGGCGCCGCCGCAAAGGAGCAGCGCCAGGGCAACGGATAAAACTTTCACTTTCATAACTTCCATCAATTATATCTTGAAAATGCCTGAAGAATGGTTGTCTTGAACTCCGGATACAGCGAGACCAGTTTCGACTTCAGCGCGTCGCGATCCGTCACCTCGGGGGTGAAGGCGTTGAACAGCTTGAAGCGCGACATCCCCCTCTCGTCCAGATAGGACAGAATCTGCGGCGAGAACCAGTACTCGGTACCGAAAGTGAGCGGAGTGGAAGGGTATCGCATATTGTAAAGCTTCTCCTCCATATAGTAGCCCCACATCTCCGCCACCTCGCAATAGCCGTGGTCCTTCTCCGTTCCGACCCCGTAAGTGATCCCCCCGGAAGTTATGAACGAGACAAGTATGTACTTTATGAACGTATTCCAGTAATCGTTGCCGACCACCATATAATGGGAGGCGTGGGCACATTCGTGAACGGTGGACGCATAAAGGGACGCATAGTCCATCATCTTGCCCTTCACCCCGACCGTGATGTCGGGAAGGAACATCTTGACAAGTGCCGTATATACCCCCAGATAGTCGCTGAGTATGGATCCGTCTATGATTGCTCCCTGACGCAGCATAATGCTCGAAGAGGAAGAGGTGATATGAAGCAGCCAGAGCCTCAGGTTCGAGGGAGGCGTCTTCATATGGAGTTCACCGTCGTTGCAAAGCTCAAAGTAGTCATATACCGCATTGTTGACGGCGGATCTTGCATACAGCGAAGAGTTGGACCCGCTGTCAATCGTACAGGTAATACCCTCCTGCGAACTGCGGCCGAGCGTTGATATGGACGCCGGAATCAGAATAAGGTTGAAGCCGATTCCGAATCCCTTCTTGTTCTGGAACACCAGCCTGTATCGCGGCGAACTGCTGAAACTCTTGTTCATCTTGTAATTCCCGTCAGCGTCGGTGTAGCCGGAGGCGAAACGCACGAAGACGTTGCAGGACACCTTCACGCCCTTCACTCCGATAAGTTCGTCAGGGTGACGTTCATCGATAATCGTAATCCGACCCGACGGGGTCTTGCTGGCCGACTCCTCACCATCCTTTGTCAAAGGCTCGAGCATATCGCCGTTGCCGGTAAGCCGGAACGACTCGCGCTCGACCGCATCCCAGTCAATACCGTCGGATTTGGTGGAAGGGTCATTCTCCGGCAGATAGCAGTCCTGCAGAATTTCATAGCGGATCGTATCCGGGAACTCGAACCCGTCCGGCACTACCGCATACTGCCAGGTGAGATCCTCCTCTTCGACTTCGGGGTCGTGGTAGTAATCCCCCTCCCGCACAATCTCATAATCCATAGGATGGTCAAGGAGCTCCACTCCCATACCCAACAGGGCATCATACTGCTCCCCGCTGGTTGGCAGGAAACGCACATATACGTCAGTTGGGTCGATGGACACGCGCCCGGCTTTTGTCGGGTACAACGACTCCACCGCCTTGGTCATATTGTCAACGGTATATGGGTTATCCAACTGATCCCCCAGCTCTATCATACCGTGAGACAAGGCCTTGAACTGTTCCTCATAAGGATTGGACTCGAAGGCCGACTTGGAACACGCAACCGCTGCCACACACGACAGCAAAAAATAAAACACTCTCTTTTTCATAGTCTATAAGTTTTGGCAAAAGCAAAGGTATGGAAAGATAGCCGCGTTAACCATTTTAAAATGGATAAAAAACAATATCGGCCCCACGTTCACACGCAAGGCCGACATCAAGCACGCGAATACTCCTCTTTTGCTACACTCTAAAAGAATTTCACCGTCTTCTGCTCGATTGCGCTCATCAGGTCATTGCCCAGCCTGCTGACACCCAGCCGGAAGCCGTCACGGTCGAGCCATCCTTCTCCCAGAACGGAAAGCACTATGCAGTAATATGCGAGGGCGTCACCCGCATTGGAAATGCCACCGGCAGCCTTGAACCCGACCTTGCGGCCCGTCTTCTCATAATACTCCCGTATGCACCTGCACATCACGTATGCGGCCTGCGGGGTGGCATTGACGGCCACCTTGCCCGTGGAAGTCTTTATGAAATCCGCCCCGGCCTCCATGGCAAGGAAGGAAGCGCGGGCTATAAGTTCCGCGGAGTCGAGCAGCCCCGTCTCGAGAATAACCTTGAGCACGGCCTTCCTGCCCTGACCGGAAGCCGCCTTGTCCACGGCCGAGCGCATTGCCGCAATCTCTCCGAACGCCCTGTCATAATCACCGTCCAGGAAGGCGTTCAGAGGAAGCACCACATCTATCTCGTCCGCCCCCTGCTCCACGGCAAGTCCGCACTCGGCGACCTTTACGTCAAGGAATGACTGTGCCGACGGGAAAGCTCCCGATACGCAGGTGACGTGCAACTCCGGGCTGCAGCGGTTATCCCTCACAATAGAAGCGAAATTGGGATATACGCATATCGAAGCCGGCAGAGGATAAGACGGGAACTGCTTTCCGATCCGGCCGACCTTCTCCACGAAAGCCTTGACGCCGGAAGGTGTGTCCTCACCCTTGAGGGTGGTCAAGTCCATAAACGAGAAGCACTCCTTGTAAACCTTCTCCGACGCCTTGCCGGAAGCCCCGGCAAGAATGGTGTCAATCGCCTGCAAAACTTCGGCGTCCGACAATTCAAAGCAATAATCTTTCAAACAATCGCGCATATCTCTAACCTTTGGTCCTGAATTTCCTGAAATCCACGAACTTGCCGGATTCAGGCCTCGCAGTGCTGCAGACGACCGTATCCAGCATTGTCGCATTGACAATATGATAACGTACAAGAAGCGTATCCAGATACCTCGGCACCAGTGAGAGCCTCTCTATCGAATCGGCCTCCGCCTGAAGTTCCGCGCTCTCGGCCTTCCGGCGCAAAAGTTCCTTCCGGCTGCCTTCCAGCGACTTGCCTACACGTTCCAGAATCTTGATGAACTTGTCCGGCTCGCTGATGTAATAACTAAGCGACGCATCGAAATCCTTCGCGGAAATACCGTGTCTGCCGAAAACCGGGCCATAAAAGAAGGTTGAATCGGCTTCAGCCCTGTCTTCCGGGTGCATCGCCATCCACTGGTCCGCGAGCAGCATATCCCGGTACACCTCGCCGAAGTCGTCCATCGAAAGCACCCTGCCCCTGCCGCAGGCAGAAAGCACGGCGCACAGGCCTGCAAAAAACAATATGCCACGCAACGCCCTCATCCGGCCTATCTCAATTCGGCACCGAACTGCGCCTTGAACGCCGACAGGATATTGTCCATAACCTGCTCCACGGCCTGGTCCGTAAGGGTCTTCTCCTCATCCTGAAGCACAAACGCAAGGGCGTACTGCTTCTTGCCCGCCGGGATCTTGTCCCCACGGTAAACGTCGAACAGGGATACTCCCCTGAGCAGCTTCCTTGCAGCCTTCCTTGCGGCCACCTCGAGATCCGAGTACCTGACATCCTCATCCAACAGCAGCGCCAGATCCCTGCGCACCTCGGGGAACTTCGGAAGTTCGCGGAAAGCCACCTTGCCGCGTTTCACAATCTCGAACAGAACGTTCCATTCAATCTCGGCGACAAACACCTGCTGCCTGACCCCGAACGAACGGCAGATGGCCGGAGACAGGGTCCCGAGCGTGGCGACAACCCTGCTTTCCCTGCCGGGCAGGCTGTAAATCACACCCTCCGAGAATATGTCCTGGGGAGCGGGCGAAGTCCACATATCGCCCAACGATGCCCCGAACTTGCGAAGTATCATCCCGACATATCCCTTGAGCATATAGAAATCCGACTTCCTCTGCGGATTCTGCCAGCTCTTCTCGGGAGTGCCGCTCATCATCAGACAGAAGCAGGGATGCTCCTCATAGCCTTCCAGAGTCGTGCCGCCCGACTGGTGAATCCTGCTGTACACGGAGCCGTACTCGAAGGTCATAAGATGCGTCGCCTGACGGTTGAAATTATATGCCGCCACCTCAAGGGCCCCGAATATCAGGCTCTGTCTCATCACGTTGAGATCCTGGCTCAGCGGATTGACTATCTTCACGCAGTTCTCCTCCGGGAAGGACTTCAACCCCTTGTAATAATCGGACTTCGTAAGGGAATTGTTCATTATCTCGACAAAGCCCCTTGCTGCAAGAAGATTGGACACCGACCCGCGCACGGTCTCCGGATCGGGAGACGGAGTGACGTTCACGCTCATCTTCATATGATGCGGGACCGCGATGTTGTCATATCCATATATGCGGAGAATCTCCTCCACCACATCGCATTCCCTGGTAATGTCCACCATATACCCGGGAGGAAGCACCACCGCATCGCCGCCGGCACTCTCGGAAAGGAATTCATAGCCCAGATCGGACAGTATCCCCCTCATTACGGGCGCGCCTATCTTCTGGCCGATGAAAGCCTCCATCCTGCTGTAATTTATGGAAATGCGGGGTCTCTCGTACTTCTTCGGGCACACTTCCACAATCCCGCCCTCCGGCTGGCCCCCCGCACATTCGAGGATGAGCTTCACGGCACGCTTCAAGGCGTATTCATTGACCTCCGGGTCGGCTCCGCGCTCATACCTGAAAGAAGCGTCCGTCTGCAGCGTATGACGCTTGGACGTACGCCGGATGGAAGCGGGGTCGAAATACGCGCTCTCCACGAACACGCTTGACGTATCCTCCGTGACACCCGAATCGCGCCCGCCGAACACTCCGGCGAGGCACATCGGGCCGTTGGCATCGGCTATGACAATATCCTCGGGAGAGAGGGTGCGGCTGACTCCGTCAAGAGTAACCAGCGTCTCCCCCGCCCCGGCGCGCCGGACAATCACCCTGCCTCCGGCGACCTTGTCGGCGTCGAAGGTATGAAGCGGCTGCCCCAGTTCGAAAAGGATGAAATTGGAAACGTCCACTATATTGTTCACCGGCCTGCTGCCCACGGATACAAGCTTCTTCTGCAACCACTCCGGGCTCGGGCCGACCTTCACCCCACGTATGGTCATTCCGCAATAGCGCGGGGCCGCGGAAGTGTCCCTGACCTCGACCTCCAGCCCATTGCCGGCACCTTCGCGGAAGCCCTCGAACGCCGGCTTCACAAGTTCGCAGGGTATATCCTTGAGTTTCAGCAACGCATACAGGTCGCGCGCCACACCGAAATGCGAGGCCGCATCGACCCTGTTTGCAGTAATCTCATACTCGATGACCGTGGTGCTCTCCAGATGGAGGTACTCCCTTGCGGACTGCCCCACGGGAGCATCGGCGGGAAGCACCATAATCCCGTCGTGAGAATCGCCGATACCTATCTCGTCCTCAGCGCATATCATCCCGAAACTCTCGGCCCCGCGTATCTTCGACTTCCTGATTTTGAAGTCTCCGGGCAGCACGGCCCCGATGCGCGCAAAAACAACCTTCTGGCCGGCCGCCACGTTGGGAGCACCGCACACGACCTGAACCGGCTCCGGGCCGCCGTCATCGACCGTGGTGAGGTGGAGATGGTCGGAATCCGGGTGCGGCCCGCAGGTGAGCACCTGAGCCACGACGACTCCCTCAAGTCCGCCTTCGACGGCATCCTCCTGCCTTACCGAATCGACTTCTATGCCGATGGAGGTCATCGCTTCGGCTATCTGCTCGGGTGAAAGGTCGCACCGCAGATAATCCTTGAGCCAGTTATAACTGAGTTTCATTACAATGGTTTTCTAAAACGTACAAATATACGAAACTAATTGCTAAATTCGCGACCTATGGCAGAGAGTTTCTTTCAAAGGCTGAGCAAGGCCGTATTGGGCAAATCCAGGGTGGACGACGACACGCTCGACTCCATCGAGGAAGCCCTCGTGGAATCGGATATGGGGGTCGATACGACCTTGAAAGTCATCGACGCGCTCGAAGACAGGGTCGGCAGGGAGAAGTACTCCTCATCCGCCGAGCTTATGGATATGCTCAGGGAGGAGATTTCGGCGCTGATACCGCAGACAGGCGAGGTGGATGTCAGGAAAGGCAGGCCGCACGTAATACTGGCAGTAGGGGTCAACGGCGTCGGCAAGACCACGACGATAGGCAAGCTGGCCGCATACTACCGCGGGCGGGGGCTGAAGGTGATGCTCGGGGCCGCCGACACCTTCCGCGCCGCGGCGGTTGACCAGATACAGATATGGGCAGAACGTGCCGGGGTGGAGATTGTCCGCCAGCAGATGGGGTCGGACCCTGCGGCGGTGGCATTCGACACCGTCAGTTCGGCAGTGGCGAAAGGTATGGACGTTGTACTTATCGATACGGCGGGAAGGCTCCACAACAGGATAGACCTGATGAACGAACTTTCCAAAATCAGGGCATCGATCGGAAAGGCACTGCCCGGAAGCCCGGACGAAGTGCTGCTGGTGATTGACGCCAGTACGGGCCAGAACGCTTTCTCGCAGGCAAGGGAGTTCGCCAGGGCGACCGCCATCACCGGTCTTGCCGTGACCAAACTGGACGGTACGGCCAAAGGCGGCGTTGTCGTCGGAGTGGCCGACCAGTTCAATATCCCGATACGCTTCATCGGCACGGGCGAAGGTATCGGCGACATCGAGGAATTCGACAGGGACAAATACGTCGGCAAGCTCTTCACACTATGACAAAAAGCAGGATGGTGACTGCACAGGCAGCCACCATCCTGCATCGATATTCTGCCGATAGATTACTTCTTAGCGAAGAAATCCTTGGCCTTTTCCTCTTCTACAAGCTGCTCCGTGAATACGTAAGCGCCTGTCTTGGGAGACTTCTCCATACGGATGCACTTGACCATGCTCTTGGCACCGGCCTTGGCCGCAAATGTCGCAACTGCTTTCTTTGCCATAATTCAATCTCCTTTATCTACTTGATTTCACGGTGAACGGTAACCTTCTTGAGGAAAGGATTGTATTTCTTCAGCTCAAGACGCTCCGTCGTGTTCTTCTTGTTCTTTGTCGTAATGTAACGAGACATTCCGGGCACACCGCTCTCTTTCTGCTCGGTGCACTCGAGGATGACCTGCACCCTGTTTCCTTTTGCTTTCTTTGCCATAGTACTAAAAATTAAACAAGGTTAATGAGTCCTTTCTTCTTCGCCTCGCGAATCGTGGCCTCAAGGCCGTTCTTCGCTATGTTACGCATACCCTTGCAAGACACCTTGAGGGTGATGAACCTCTGCTCCTCCTCGCTCCAGAACCTCTTGTTCTTGAGGTTGATGGAGAAGTCGCGCTTGGTCCGCAACTTGGAATGGGCAACGTTGTTGCCTTTCATTCTCTTTCTTCCGGTTATTTGACAAACTTTTGCCATGACATTATATTTTAAATTGTTTATACAAACTTAAGAAATCGCTTCCAGCGGATGTTCTGCGGGAAACTCTTCCCCTTATCGGTGGAGAGCCATATCACCACGGGCCTTCCGACTATGTGGTCCTCGGGAACGAAGCCCCAGTACCTGGAGTCAAGCGAGTTGTGGCGGTTGTCTCCCATCATGAAGTAATAATCCTGCTTGAAAGTGTAGGAGCCCTCGCGGAGAGCGTCTTCTACAGATTCGTGCTCGTAGTCCCTTATGATTCTCTCATACAACGGCAGATCGGATTCGTCCAGCGCAACCGTGGCGCCCTTCTTCGGGACCCAGAGAGGTCCGAAAAAATCGCGCGTCCAGGTGTTGCCTTCAGTGAAAGGGAATATCTCCCCCTTGTAGGAAGGCTCCCTCTCAAGCACCGGCTCGACGCTGAGGACATTGACGGAAGACCTGACCTTTTCCAGCTTTTCAGCGGTAAGGACATCGACATAGCTTCTCGAAGCCGTCGTTATCCTATAGTCCATCTGGACTCCGGGATAGATCTCCTGCTGCTGTCCGTTTATCCATACGAGTCCCTCCCTGACTTCCAGGGTGTCTCCGGGAGTGGCGACGCAACGCTTGACGTAATGGTCCTTCTTGTCCATAGGGCGGACAATCAACGGACTTCCCGCAAGCACCTCGTCCCTTCCGTAGAACCTGCACAGAGAATGATAATCCTCCACGGGGGCCTTCTTCAGGACCGTATCTCCATTGGGGAAGCCGAACACCACGCAATCACCCTTGCGTACCTCCCTGAACCCGGGCAATCTCCGGTACTTCCACTGGATGGAAGGCGAGTAGGACTCCCTGCCGAAAATCGTGTTGTGGGTGAAAGGGATGGTCAGAGGCGTCATCGGCATCCTCGCGCCGTATGTCAATTTGCTCACGAAGAGGTGGTCTCCGGTGAAGAGGCTGCTCTCCATTGAGGCTGAAGGAATCTTGAAGGCCTGGAACCAGAAGACGTTGATGATTGTCACGACAACCACCGCGAAAAGAATCGCGTCCACCCACTCAAGCACCCAGTTGAGGAGCTTGCTCTTGGTCTGGAATCGTCTTCTGCGGGCCACCTCGGACTACTTTACGGATTTGATAATGGCTTCGAACGCCTTGGGATTGTTCATCGCCAGGTCTGCGAGGACCTTGCGGTTCAGGCCGACGCCCTGCTTCGCAAGCTTGCCCATGAACTGGGAATAGCTCATACCGTACTGACGGGCGGCAGCGTTGATGCGCTGAATCCAAAGTGCGCGGAAATTGCCTTTCTTTCTCCTGCGGTCGCGATACGCATACGTGAGACCCTTCTCATACGTATTCTTCGCAACTGTCCAAACGTTCTTCCTTGCGAGGAAGTTGCCGCGGGTTCTCTTGAGAATCTTCTTGCGGCGAGCCCTTGAGGCTACAGAATTGACTGATCTAGGCATAATTACAAACTTTTAGAGAACCAACAATTCATTGACCCTTCTCATATCAGCCTTCTGGACGAGGGCGAAATGATCGAGATTCCTCTTCTGTTTCTTGGTCTTCTTGGTGAGGATGTGGCTGTGGTAAGCGTGCTTCCTCTTGATTTTTCCCGACCCGGTAAGCGTCAAGCGCTTTTTGGCACCGGAATTGGTCTTAAGCTTTGCCATTTTCTGACTTTTTAAATTGAACTTTAATATAACGTACCCGTATCCCTACGGACTACTTTTTCTTGGTTGGAGCTATCATCATCGTCATCCTCTTGCCTTCCAGAACCGGCATGTTCTCCGCACGCCCGTCCTCCTCGAGTTCGACCGCGAAACGCAGCAGCTGCTTCTCGCCCTGCTCGGCGAACATTATGGAACGCCCGCGGAAGAATATCGTCGCCTTCACCTTGCTTCCCTCCTGAAGGAACTCACGCGCAT
This sequence comes from Bacteroidales bacterium, assembly GCA_024401995.1. GTDB lineage: Bacteria > Bacteroidota > Bacteroidia > Bacteroidales > UBA932 > Cryptobacteroides. The sequence continues at coordinate 11,305 of JAKSJZ010000019.1, read as the reverse complement.
GCTTGAGCTTGAACTGGAAGTCGTGCTCGTCGGTGTTGGGGCCGAAACGTATCTCCTTCACCACTATCTTTGCCGAGTTGGACTTCATCTCCTTCGCCTTCTTCTTCTGCTGGTACAGATACTTCTGATAATCAAGTATCTTGCAGACGGGGGGATCCGCCTTGTCGCTTATCTCGACCAGGTCCAGATTCAGCGAGTCGGCGAGCTGCAGGGCCTTCTGAATGGGATAAATACCCTGTTCGGGAATATTGTCCCCGACCAGACGCACCTGCGGTGCGAGGATAGCGGTATTTATGGGCACCTCGTTCTCGTCTTTCTGCCTGGAACGCGGGTCCGGTTTGCGACCTCTCGGTTTGAAGGTCGGCTTGGGTCTGTAAGGTCCTGCCATTTAAGCCAATTCTTCGGCAACTGCCGATTTTAAATATGTTATGAACTCATCCACCTTCATCGAGCCTGCATCAGCGCCGTTCCTTCTTACGGAGACGGTCCCGTCGGCTTCTTCCTTCTCCCCTACGATGACGAGCACGGGCACCCTGAGAAGGGCGATCTCCCTGATTCTCTTGCCCAGCGTCTCGTTACGTGAGTCCACGGAAGCGCGAATATCGGAATTTTTCAGCAAATCGCAAACTTTTTCAGCATATTCGGCATATTTCTCACTGACAGGCAAAACCTTAACCTGGTCGGGAGCAAGCCAGACGGGCAAATGACCGGCCGTATGCTCAAGCAACACGGCGGTAAAGCGCTCGATGGAGCCGAAAGGCGCACGGTGTATCATCACGGGCCTCCGCTTCGAGCCATCCGCATCGGTGTATTCCAGTTCGAACCGCTCCGGAAGGTTGTAATCCACCTGGATTGTACCCAGCTGCCACTTGCGTCCGATGGCATCCTTCACCATAAAGTCAAGCTTCGGCCCATAGAATGCGGCTTCTCCGGTCTCCACGACCGTATCCAGCCCCTTCTTCTCCGCCGCTTCCACGATAGCCTTCTCCGCCTTGTCCCAATTCTCGTCCGTACCGATGTACTTGGACTTGTTGTCGGGATCGCGTAGCGATACCTGGGCGATGAACTTGTCGAACTTCAACGTCCTGAACACGTAAAGAATCAGGTCTATGACCTTTTCGAACTCCTCCTGCAACTGGTCCGGACGGCAGAACAGGTGGGCGTCGTCCTGGGTAAAGCTGCGGACTCTCGTAAGTCCGTGCAGTTCACCGCTCTGTTCATAACGGTAAACCGTACCGAACTCGGCGAAGCGCAGCGGCAGATCCCTGTAGGAACGCGGCGAACTGCGGAATATCTCGCAATGGTGAGGGCAGTTCATGGGCTTGAGCATATACTCCTCACCCTCCTGCGGAGTCCTGATAGGCTTGAACGAATCGGCCCCGTACTTGGCATAGTGGCCGGAAGTCACGTAGAGGTCCTTGCTGCCGATATGCGGCGTAACTACGGGAAGATACCCTATCTCCGCCTGCTTCCTGCGCAGGAAAGACTCGAGCGTGTAGCGCATTACGGAGCCGCGCGGCAGCCAGAGGGGAAGGCCGAGGCCCACCCTGGGCGAGAAGGTGAAAAGTTCCATCTCCCTGCCGAGCTTCCTGTGGTCACGCTTCTTCGCTTCTTCGAGCACCACCAGATACTCATCCAGCATCGACTTCTTGGGGAAAGTGATACCGTAGATTCTGGTCAGCTGCTCCCTTGTCTGGTCGCCCTTCCAATAGGCTCCGGCAATCGCCGTGAGCTTGACCGCCTTGATATCGTCGGCGTGCTTGATATGCGGGCCGCGGCACAAGTCTGTGAAAGCGCCGTTGCGGTAGAACGTGATGGTCCCGTCCTCAAGGTCCCGGATGAGTTCGCACTTGTACTTGTCACCCTTGCGCGTGAAGTAGTCGAGGGCATCCGCCTTGCTGACCTCCTCGCGCTCGAAAGTCTCCTTTCCGCGCGCCAGTTCGATCATCTTCTGCTCGATCTTCGAAAGGTCGGCCTCCGTAATCTGGTTCCCGCCGAAATCGACGTCGTAGTAGAAACCGTTCTCGACGGCGGGCCCGACTCCGAACTTCACGCCCGGATAAAGTGACTCCAGCGCCTCGGCCATAAGATGGGCCGAAGAATGCCAGAAAATTCTTCTTGTCTGTTCGTCATCCCAGGGGCGGACAGTTCCGTCAGTAATCGCGATAGTCAGCATAAAAATTGTCTTTAGCCTGCAAAGATATGAATAATTTTCTATCTTTGTCCCCGTTATGGACGAGAGGAGAATCATATTGAACTACGGGCTCGTCACAGGCCTTGTTCTGGGCGCGCTCTGCATAGCGTTCAGCGCGCTGACCCAATATTGCGTGAAGTCAACGTGGCTGGCCGCGCTGCTGTGGTTCGTCAAGTTTGCAGCCTGCATCTGGGTCATGCGCGAGATGATGATTCTTCTCGACAGGGACTATGACGAAGTCAGCTCCTCCGACACCTTCCGCGCCGGCGCGGTAGCCGCAGTCAGTTCCGCCGTCATCTACGCGGGGTTCACTTTGGCCGAAATGCTTTTCATATCCCCCGATATGATATCCGATGCGGTGGACACCATCCTCGAACAGTACAGGAGCATGCTGGACAGCAACGCCGCCGACAGGCTGGAGGGACTGACTCCCCGCCTTCCCGTAATCATCTTCTGGCTGAACCTCGTTTACTGCTCCCTGTACGGGATTCTCCTGTCGACAATCCTGTCCAGGATGATTCCCTCGCCCAACCCCTTCTCCGACACGAAAGAGGAAAAATAATGGATATTTCAATCGTCATCCCCCTGTTCAACGAAGCCGAGTCGCTGCCCGAACTTACATCCTGGATCAACCGGGTCGCGGCAGAGAACCATCTGTCATACGAGCTGATAATGGTCGATGACGGTTCAACCGACGGTTCCTGGTCCACAATAGAAGAACTCGCGAAGAACGACCCGGCAATACACGGCATCAGTTTCCGCCGCAACTACGGCAAGTCGGCGGCCCTCTTCTGCGGTTTCCGCAAGGCGCAGGGAGACGTCGTGTTCACGATGGACGCCGACCTTCAGGACTCTCCCGACGAGATACCGGAGATGTACAGGATGATAAGGGAGGACGGCTTCGACATCGTATCGGGCTGGAAACAGCACCGTCTGGACAACAAAGTCACAAAGAACCTGCCCTCGAAGCTGTACAACGCCACCGCCCGCGCGATAACCGGTATAAAGCTCCACGATATGAACTGCGGCCTAAAGGCATACCGCAGGGAGGTCATAAAGGACATAGAGGTTTACGGGGAGATGCACCGCTATATCCCCTATCTGGCGAAGAACGCCGGCTACACCAGAATAGGTGAGAAGCCCGTCCACCATATGAGGCGCAAGTTCGGGAAGAGCAAGTTCGGAGCCAGCCGCTTCGTAAACGGTTTCCTGGACCTGATGAGCCTGTGGTTCCTTTCGACGTTCGGCAAGAAACCCATGCATTTCTTCGGGTACAGCGGCATCCTGATGTTCCTGGTCGGTTTCGTAATGACGCTCTGGATTATTCTAGCCAAGCTCGCGGCCCAGCACGCCGGACGGATTTACCGCGCCGTCACGGACCAGCCTCTGTTCTACCTTGCGCTTACGGCGGTTCTTGCAGGCCTGATGTTCTTTCTCGCCGGTTTTGTCGGGGAGCTTGTGTCGAGAAATTCCGCGAACCGCAACGACTACAACATCAAATCAGAGTTCTGATTCGGCCCCCTTCCGGGCCGGCCGCGCCCATCCGGTACACCTCGTCCCTGAGCCACGCCGCCCACTGCTCCGGCGTTTTGGAATCATCGAAATATGAGGGAGGTATGGGCTTGCCGAAAATCACCTCATAGTGTTTTCCACGGCCCCTGTAAACCTCATCCGGCAGCAGCGTCATCGCAAGGTTGAACTTGAGCCCAAGCCTTGCGCACAAGGCCGCCACCCTGTAGAAACGGCTGCTGTTCCTACCCTTGAAGAATACGGGCACAATCCACCGCCCGTTCGGAACACCCTTTTGGACAAACGTTTTCTTCCACGGCAGGTCGCGGACAAGTCCGTCGATTCTGCGTGAGCAGAGACCGGCCGGGAAAACCAGTATCTGTTCATCACCGGCATAATGGCTGTCCAGCAACTGCGGCAGGTCGCGCGACTGCGCGCCCGTCTTGCTGATCGGTATGAACAGGTCGCTGAGAGGGGATAGACTCATCAGGAAATCGTTCACCTGGCAACGGAAAGGACTGTCCGGAAAACGCGATGCAATCAAGGCGGACTCTATCAGCCCGTCTATGCCTCCCAAAGGATGGTTGGAGGCGAAAACATACCGTCTCCCGTCATTCGGCACGTCATCGAGCCCCTTCACCGGAAAGGTTACGCCGAGCCTCCCGATGATGCCATTCAAACAATCAACTCCCCGTTTGTCGTCATCAAACAGGGAGTTGAGGAAATCAACGCGCAGATATTTTTCAAGTATGGCGACAAGCAACTTGGAGGGGCGCTTCCCTCCGATACGCGAAGCCACCACGGCTTCCATATCGATAACCTTCGCCAATACGCGCTCTACAGCTTCGGACCGGCCTCAACGAGAGCCTTCCCGGCAGCGTTGGACGTGTACTTCTCGAAGTTCTTGATGAAACGCCCGGCCAGATCCTTCGCCTTACCCTCCCATACGGAGGCGTCGGCATAGGTGTCACGCGGGTCGAGAATCTTCGTATCCACACCCTGAAGCTCTACAGGGACTTCGAAGTTGAAGAAAGGTATCTTCTTGGTCCTCGCCTTGTCGATGCTTCCGTTGAGGATGGCGTCTATGATACCGCGGGTATCCCTGATGGAGATACGCTTGCCGGTACCGTTCCAGCCGGTATTGACAAGGTACGCCTTCGCCCCGCTCTTCTCCATCTTCTTCACAAGTTCTTCCGCATAGCGGGTGGGATGGAGTTCAAGGAAAGCCTGGCCGAAGCAGGCGGAGAAAGTCGGCGTGGGCTCGGTGATTCCGCGCTCGGTGCCGGCCAGCTTGGCCGTGAATCCGCTGAGGAAGTAATACTTGCACTGCTCGGGGGTAAGAATCGAGACAGGAGGGAGCACCCCGAATGCGTCGGCCGACAGGAAGATGACCTGCTTCGCCGCAGGGCCCTCCGAAGCGGGACGCACAATCTTGTTGATATGATAAATCGGGTAGCTTACGCGGGTATTCTCGGTAACGGACTTGTCGGCGAAGTCAATCTTGCCTTCGGCGTCAACCGTAACGTTCTCCAGAAGGGCGTCGCGGCGGATTGCATTGTAGATGTCGGGCTCGCTTTCCTTGTCAAGGTTGATGACCTTCGCATAGCAGCCGCCCTCGAAGTTGAACACGCCGTGGTCGTCCCAACCGTGCTCGTCGTCGCCGATGAGAAGACGCTTGGGATCCGTCGAGAGGGTTGTCTTGCCGGTACCGGACAGTCCGAAGAAAATCGCCGTGTTCTTGCCGTTGAGATCCGTATTCGCGGAGCAGTGCATCGCGGCGATACCCTTGAGGGGCAGATAGTAGTTCATCATCGAGAACAGTCCCTTCTTCATCTCTCCGCCGTACCAGGTGTTGAGAATCACCTGCTCCTTGCTGGTGACGTTGAAAGCCACGCAGGTATCGCTCCTCAGACCAAGCTCCTGATAGTTGTCGACCTTGGCCTTCGACGCGCAATAAACCACGAAATCAGGCTCCTGGTCGAACTCCGCCTGATTCTGGGGACGGATGAACATATTGGTGACGAAATGTGCCTGCCAGGCCACCTCGACGATGAAGCGCACCTTCATCCTGGTATCCTTGTGCGTACCGCAGAAGCCGTCCACCACAAAAAGCCTCTTTCCGCTGAGCTGCTTGAGCGCCAGAGCCTTGACTTCCTTCCATACCTTCAGGGACATCTCGTGGTTGTCATTGGGATAATCCGGGGTATTCCACCATACGTTTTTCTCCGAATTCTCATCCATAACTATATACTTGTCCTTGGGGGAACGGCCGGTATAAATACCCGTCATAACGTTGACAGCGCCAAGTTCCGTGACCTGGCCCTTGTCATAACCCGTAAGACCCGGCTTTGTCTCCTCATTGTAGAGAACCTCGTAAGTGGGGTTGTAGAGGACCTCCGTCGTACCTTCGATGCCATACTGGCTGAGATTGATTTTAGACATTTTATCAGTTGTTTAAAGTTATACCCAAAACTCTGCGAATTTATAAAATTCAAAGAAAAACTCCAAGCGCAATCTACTTGAGCCACTTGTCGAGCCATCCGTAGAATTCCCTGTGCCAATAGAGACTGTTCTGGGGCTTGAGCACCCAATGGCACTCGTCGGGGAATATTATCAGCCTGGAAGGCACGCCCATCATCCGGGCCGCATTGAACGCCGCCATCCCCTGCTCGTAGGGGATCCGGAAGTCGTTCATACCGTGGATGCACAGAAGAGGGGTATGCCACTTCAGCACCTTCGCCTCGGGATCGTCGGCATAATGGTGCAGGGCCTTGGCCGTCTTCGAATAAGGCGCCCCCGCCTGCTGCATTCCGCCGAATGTCACCCCGTCCCCGGCAGGCCCCGTCTCTCCGGGGCGGAAAGCATACTCTGTCAATCCTCCGTTGTCCCAGTTGGAGAACCACATCTCCTCGGTGGTGTACCATAGCTGCCGCTCGTTGAAAATGCCGGCGTGGGATATGAAGCAGTCGAACAGGTCGCCGTGAAGGCCCATCATATTATAAACCGAGAATCCACCGTAGGAAGCGCCCACTCCGCCCAGCTTGCCCGCCCAGGGCTGAGACCTGAACCAACGGGCCGCAACCATATAGTCCTGCATATTAAGCCCCTGGTAGTCGCCGCTTATCTGTTCCTTCCACGCCTGGCCGAAGCCGCTGTCTCCGTGGCGGTTGGGAAGAACCACCACATAGCCCTGCTGGGCCATCAGACGGAAATTCCACCTGTAGCTCCAGGTCTGGTCCAGAGATGACTGCGGCCCTCCGTTGAACATCTCGACCCCCGGCCACTTGGAAGAAGGATCGAAATGCGGAGGATAAATCACCCAGCAGTGGAGTTTCTCCCCGGACGGAGTATCCAGGACGATTCTTTCGGTACGGACGGGGTCGATCTGCTCCAGCACCTCCCTGTTGACGGCGGTGACAAAACCGTATGATGCCACGCCGGAGGCCGGGACACTCACTTTGCACAACTCGGTCGGGAAATCCATACTCTGGCAGGTCGAGAGCATCGAGAGCGAACCGTCCTCTCCGGAATCGATAACGAACGGAGCGCCGAAAGACACCGGCCACTCCTCCGGAGTCAGCCTCCTTACCGAAGGCTCCCCCTCAACGTTCACCATACAAAGCGCCCCCACCGCATCAAGCGTCGCCGGGAACACTATGTTCTTCGAATCCGGCGTCCATACAATCCCCTGGGCGTCATAGACAAACCCGCGCGTCAATTCACGCGGGCCGGAGAAGGAGCCGTCCTCCCCCACCGAGGCAACCATAATCCGCTGGCGGTCGGCCTCATATCCGTCCCTCTCCATAGATATCCACGCCAGTGACTTGCCGTCCGGGCTCCATACCGGATCGGTATCATAACCGCCGGTGCAGGTCAACTGCAGGGAAGTTCCGTCCGCAACGTCATAAACATATATGCAGGCATTCGTACTGAACGCATACCTGATGCCCGAAAGTTTCCTGCACGAATAGGCTATGCGCCTTGAATCCGGGGACCAGCACAACTGGCAGACTCCGCCGAAAGGCTCGGCCGGGAGTTCGTACGGCTCGTCTCCGAGGATATCCGTCGAATTGGAAGGTGTAATCCTGCGGCCGTCCAACCCGGCCACGTAACTTCTCGGAATGTCGGTCACCCAATGGTCCCAATGGCGGTACATCAGGTCCTCCGTCTCATAGGCCGTAGCCTTTCCGAGGTCCGGATTGGTATCTGAAGGCTTCCTTACGGCAGGATTGGGAATCGTGGACGTATATATGACCCGATGGCCGTCCGGTGAGATGCTGAACTCCGACACTCCGGCGGGGACATCCGTCACCGCCACTTTCCTGCCGAGCCTCCCGCGGCGGAATGGAGCCATCCATATCTGTGAATCCTGAACGAAATAAAGGTACTTCCCGTCGCGCGGGCTCCATACGGGGCATGATGCCCCGTCGGTCCCGGAGAGAGCCCTGTCATCGGATCCGTCGGGAGCGCACACCCTCAAACCGGACACAAAGGAGTCGGACCCGAAGTCAGCCCTGCCCAGCGAATAGACTATGCGGGAGCCGTCGGGCGAAAGCGCCGGGGACGACAGCCTCCCCATAGCCAGCATCACCTCCGGCGTCATCCTGCCGCCGACCACTTCCGGAGGCTCCGGGCTGATATGATTTTTTGAGATTTTCATTGTCGCCTTACCAAGTCCATACCCTGCAAAATAGCCGATGGCTATAATCAGGACAATAATCCACACCTTTTTCATATTTTGTATCGTATTCTTGAACAAGTCCCATCAATAACAGGTCATTTCCACGCCAAACTGTATCAAGATGCGAATTTAACCATTTTGGCGGACAATGGAAAATTTTGGAAAATTCATTCATATTGACGAATTTTGCAACAAACAAGATTTGAGGATGTACAGGTTAAAGAATGACAAGCGAGTCACCCACTCCGCTGAAAACATTCGCTCAGGTCTTTTGAAGTGCCTGAAAAACAAAAAGTTAGAAGATATTAGCGTAAGCGATATAGCAAGCGCTTCCGGTGTGAGCCGCGGGACATTCTACCGTATCTTCGACACTCCCACGGACGTTCTTTCATACACTTGTGACAACCTTATCAGGCAAGCGGTGAAAGAATATTCAAAGCGCCGAATCAACTCCAGGGATAAAGCAGCGGAGTATTTGATAGAATTCTGGCTCCAACACTGCGAGTTTTTGGAAATAATATTCATGAGCAGAAGGATCGATATCCTCCACAAAGCCCACGAGAAATACATCGACGAGATCCACACGCCAGATATGGCTGTGTTTTCGAATGACGAACTGGACTATCTGGGAGCGACGTCGGCAGCGGTGTTCAGCAGCATATTATACGTATGGATAAAACACGGCAAAAAAGAAAGCGTGCCTGAAATCGTGGCCCTGTACAAGAAATTCCTGAAGGAGGTCTAACCACTGCCTATGGGAGCACTCGGGTCTCCAATCCAGTATCTACCCGGCGTAGGGCCCAGACGGGCCGCACTGCTTGAAAAGGAGTTGGGTATCTCCACCCTCTCCGACCTGCTCCATACGTATCCGCACAGATATATCGACCGCAGCCGCATCACCGCAATCAGGGATGCCGTCGCAGATGCGGCTTTCATACAGATAAAAGGCAGGGTCGTCCAGCGCAAACTCATAAACGCCAAGCACCTGAGCGTTATCGTGGAAGACGGTACCGGCCGTATGGAGACGGTATTTTTCAAGGGGGTCAAGTGGACATATGACAAGCTCTCCCCCGGTTCGGAATTCGTATTCTTCGGCAAGCCGCAGCTTTTCAACGGCAGAATAAATATGGTCCATCCCGAGATAGACGCTCCGATGGAGGGATCTCTGGTCCAGAATTCGCTCACAGGGATATATCCTTCGACGGAAAAGCTGAAGAACGCCGGAATCACCTCGAAACTTGTATGCAGGATGCAACAGGCCGCGCTCGGCATATGCCTGGAGGAGATCGAGGAGACCCTTCCGGACTATATTCTCAAGGACAACGGTCTCTGCCCGCTCAGGTATGCAATCCGCAACATTCACTTTCCGTCCGACACCTACGCCCTCGAGAAAGCGCTGAGGCGGCTGAAATTCGAGGAACTTCTCCTCCTGCAGCTGAGTCTGCTCAAACAGAGGTTCAACCGTTCCAAGGCATCGTGCGGCATCAGGATGGAAAAGGTCGGCAAGGACTTCCACGACTGCTACAATGCCCTTCCCTACAAACTTACCGCAGCGCAGCAGAGAGTTGTCCGGGAGATACGCGCCGACCTGTCAGGCGGCCATCAGATGAACCGCCTGCTTCAAGGGGACGTCGGATCCGGCAAGACGATGGTCGCCGTCCTGAGCTGCCTTATCGCCACCGGCAACGGATACCAGGCCTGTCTGATGGCTCCAACCGAAGTGCTCGCCAGACAACATTACTCGAACATATCGAAATACCTTGCCTCCACGTCCGTCAAATGCGCCATTCTCACCGGAGCCACCACCCCGAAGGAGCGGCGCGCCATAGATTCCGGCCTGAAGTCTGGGGAAATAGGCATCATAGTCGGCACCCACGCCCTGCTTGAGGACAACGTGCAGTTCAAGTCGCTCGGGCTCGCCGTGATAGACGAACAGCACAGGTTCGGAGTTGACCAGCGCGCGAGACTCTGGAACAAAAGCGGATTGGATGGCATACCGCCGCACGTTCTGGTAATGACGGCAACCCCCATCCCCAGGACGCTTGCGATGACGGTTTACGGCGATCTCGACACCTCCGTCATAGACGAGATGCCGCCGGGGCGCAAGCCCGTCAAGACGGTCTGTATCCCGGCCGGAAAGATATCCTCCGCATACGGCTTCATACGCAAGCAGATAGCGGCGGGCAGGCAGGCCTTCATCGTCTATCCGATGATATACGAAAATGACAAGCTGGATATCTCGAACGTGGAAAACGGCTTCGAGGACGTGATGAAAGCCTTCCCCCTGCCGGAATACAGGACTGCTATGGTACACGGTCAGCAGAGCCAGGAATACAAGGCCTTCAACATGGATGCATTCGTGAACGGAAGGGCCGACATCCTGGTGTCAACCACTGTCATCGAGGTCGGGGTCGACGTGCCGAACGCAACGGTGATGCTGATAATGAGCGCCCAGCGCTTCGGCCTGAGCCAGCTCCACCAGTTGCGCGGAAGAGTCGGGAGGGGTGCGGACGAATCATACTGCATACTGGTAAGGGACGTCAAGACAAGCCGCGAGGCCCAGGCACGCCTGGACCTGATGGTGCGTACTGACGACGGATTCGAGATTGCCGAGGAGGATTTGAAAATGAGGGGGCCGGGCGACCTTGAAGGCACACAGCAGAGCGGTATGCCGATACGCCTCAACATAGCCTCGCCGGCAAAGGACCAGAGACTTCTGGAAGAAGCCAGAAAATATGCCGGAATGATATTGGAGGCGGATCCGGGGTTGGCCGGCGAGCGAAACCTGCTGCTTGCCGCGACCCTGCGCAAATCCCGTTTCGGGGAGATTCAGGACTACAGCGCCATCAGCTGAAAGGCGGGATGAGTTGAGATATCAGGACTCGAACCTGAACTGGCAGAACCAAAATCTGTAGTGCTAC
>JAKSJZ010000018.1 GCA_024401995.1 Bacteroidales bacterium | reverse complement strand
CCTGTACCTGACGCCGGTAAGCCGGGTTGGCGGAGCCGAACTTGCAGTCTATGACAATGGCATTGTCCCCGGATATCAGCACCCTGTCCGGCCTCTTCTCTACGGCGGAGGACGCCCCGGGCACTATCACCGGAGTCTCGTTGAGGACAATGGAACCGGCCTTGAACCAGTCGGGCCGGGACTCGAGCGCGCGCCGCAGAAGCACCTCCGCGGGCTTCGCCTCCTCCGGAGTCAGCTCCCCTCCGTGGACCGCGCGCGCCAGGGCCCGGTCCAGGTCCGACGCCGTCCTTACGGCAGACAGTACGGAATGAAGCGCTATGCCGTCCAGCCTCGGAGACGATGAACCTCCGCCGAACACCCCTTCCTCGGAGAAGTAGTCAGCCGCCAGTTCCGAGGGGAGCAGCCGCCCGTTCAGGGCATAGCTTGCGAAGCCTCCCCTGAACTCCGCATCGGAGCCCTTCCCTCCCGCGGCGGCTTCAAAGCGGGGCATATCGCCGAAAGTCTTCTCGTCACACCCGAAATAGCGGTAGAGCAACTGCGCCATATTCTTCACCTCAGGATTTTTGGATGTCTTGAAAGTCTTGCCGGCTCCCTTCGTAATAAGATGCAACACCTTAACCGCGCGCGTACAGGCCACATACAGGCTGTTCAGATTGTCCACACCGGCCATCCTCTGCTCCTCCTCACGATGTCCGCGGAAAAGGGAGTGCGACATCGCCTCCTTCAGCGTAACGGGATATACGCCGCGCAGGCCCGCCTCATCATCCCTGATGGCACACCAGTGCGTATGCGGCTTGCTGGTGCTCATCGACTCCACGAAGGGAACTATGACATAAGGGAACTGCAGGCCCTTCGACTTGTGTATGGTCATAACCCTTACGGCATCCGCATCCTGCGGACAGGCAACGGTGAGGGATGCTTTCCCCATATGTTCGATGAAGGGGCGTATGCTTCCCCCGTTCGTCTTCGTCCATCGCTGCACCTCGTCAAGGAAGGCCTGGACGTACAGTTCCTGCCCCTCATAGCCGCCGCACGCCCTGCCGATATCCCTCAGTATATGCTCGCACAGGTCATACAGCGAATGATGCTTCTCCTTCAGGTCAAGGGACAGCAGGGAGGCCAGATAGGCATTGATTCCGTCGTTCGGATTGTCTATGAAGGAAAGGGCTGAAATGGCCTGCCGCACGGCAATCGACGACAGGACGTCAAGCGAATCGTCGGAGATGACGGGAACACCCCTTTCCACGAGCATCCCGGCCACTTCCCTGCCCTGGTCGTTGGTCCTCACAAGCACCGCTATGTCAGCCCAGGAGGCTCCGGCGGCCCGGGCGGCGTCAATCGACGCGGAAACGGCATCCAACTGCTCAACGCTGCAGGTCACCTTTACCATACCTCCGGTATCGCCGGACGCCTTTTCCTGATAGACGTCACTATAGATGTCCGCGTAGCCCATCAACTCGCCGGCAAACTTGAACAGGGCATTGTTGAAATCGACTATCACCGCCGCGCTCCTCCAGTTCGACTTGAGGCTGTCGGTCCGGGCTGCGGGATACTGGGACGGGACCACCTCGGAGAGCAGCCTCCACTCGGAGTTGCGCCAGCGATAGATGGACTGCTTGACGTCACCCACCACAAGGCTCCCGCCTCCACGGCTCTCGCTCTCGTCTATCAGCGGCTTGAAATTCTCCCACTGTATCACGGAAGTGTCCTGGAACTCGTCCAGGAGAAAATGGTCATACCTGACACCTGTCTTCTCATAGATGAACGGCGCGTCGGAACCGTCGATTATCCCCTTGAGTATTTGGTTCGAGTCATCCAGGCACATCACGTTCTTCTCCCTGAGAATACTGTCGAATGCGGAGAAGAACTCACCGGCAAGCCCCAGATTGTAAAGCGACCCGCGGATGGCGTTTGCGGTGTAATACAGGTCATACTCATCCTCCATCCCGGCAAACGCCTTGGTAAAGTCCAGTTCCTTGCCCCGGACCACCTTGACGCCCATATCCCTGCATTTGTTCTCGAATTCGGTGACAATCTTCCTGCAGACCGCGGTCACGCTCTTCAAACGGCTCTTGGAGAAAGCCTCCTCCCGACTCAGCCCGCAGGCCTCCATCTCGCGTGTCAGTTCGTGACTCTTGAATTGGCGGCCCATATCGTAAAATCCTTCCTCAAGGCGTGTTTTTTTTCCTTGCGAAAGATTGGCGACAACGCTCTCGATGACCCAGCCGAGCAACTCCCGGTTGTCGTCGGAGAGCGAATCCAAAACCCTGTCCATTGCCTCGACGATGACCGACTCCCTGTCCAACTCTATCTGATAGTCGGCGAACTGGCCTATCTCACGGGTGAATGCCCTGAGCGTATGCTGGAAGAAACTGTCTATCGTGCTGACGCTGAATGCGCTGTAATCGTGAAGAATATCCGTCAGGATGCGCCTCGCCCTGGGATCCGACGCGGACATCCGGTAAAGGTCCGCGAGAATCCTGGACTTCATCTCCTCCGTGGCCTTGTTGGTGAAGGTCACGGCCAAAATATGCCTGTAAGCATACCTGTCGTCACTCCGAAGCAACAATTCGATGAAATGCTTCGAAAGCGTGAACGTCTTGCCGGAACCGGCTGATGCCTTGAGTATCTTCATCGTCCGCAGATATTCTTGAAATCGCAATGCTTGCAGTTCGACGTATTCCTTGTGAACGGCTTGTTTATGTCCGCAATCTCATCCAGGCAGGCCTCCACCTTCCCGCGCATCGTATCCATAAACTCCCCGCCGGCATCGATGTCACAGGTCTCCCCCACAAAAAGCGAAGCCGCCGGATAGACCGAATTCGAAAGCGAACGGTCTCCCAACTCCCTCCGAAGGTCGGCATCCTCGCCGGCCATATAGTCATATATGAACATCTGGAGGGCTATCTTCCCCATCGCTTCCCCTTCCCAGGCCACGTCATCCTTGACGGAAACGCTGCCGGTCTTGTAGTCCACGATACGGACCACGCCGTCGGAGAAAGAATCGATGCGGTCGATGCGCCCCACAAACTTGAATCCCCTCATCGTGCAGCTTACCTTGCGCTCGGCTCCTATCATCTCGAAACTGTCCCTTCCCATACTGTCAAGAAGGCCGGCGTCATACTCGACCGTCTTCTTCACGTAACGGCAGACCATATCCTCGAACACCAGATTGCGCCCCGACACTTCGAAGGCGTGAAGCTCTTCAAGCACCGCCTTCCTGACCATCCGCCTTATCTGCTCCCCGCTCACGGACTCGAGCATACTCCTGGTGACCGTCCCCTTCGGATACAGGAGACTCATCACCTTGTGGTACACGTTCCCTATCATCGAAGCGTCCAGCGACTCGACCGCCTCGTCGGGCTTCCGCAACTTCCTGACCATCTTCAAATAGAACTTCACCCCACACTGCCGGTAGGCCACCAGGGCCGATGCCGACATATTCGTCGAACGCAATACGGCAAGGTCTTCCTCCGTCTTGGGAATGGAATCCTCACTTCCGGCGGATGCCACCACGGACTGCAGCAGCGTCCTTCTCCTTATCGGCACGCCGAAATGCATCTCAAGCTGCTTGACGTACCGGCTCTCCTCGCCGGTATTCAAGCCGCCCGTACGCGAATCCACAAGCATCCACACTCTGGATGCCCGTTGGATGAGCCTGTAGAAATAATATGCCCACACTGCATCCTGATACTCGTATGTGGGGAGGCCGAACCCCCTGCGAAGTTCGGGAGGGATGAACGACTCGCCTATCGAACGGCGCGGGAACACACCTTCTATCGCGCTGAGTATCACTATATTCTCAAAATCGAGGGCTCTTGTCTCCAAAGGTCCCATAATCTGCAGTCCGTCCAACGGCTCGCCGAGGAAGGGCACCGAACTGCGGCCCGTCAACGAATCCAACAGCCTGAAATACGTGGAAGGCAGAATCTCCAGACCGAAATTGCGGAGTTTGCGCACCGCCTGGTGGTACGTCATCACGAAATCCAGTTCCAAAGCCATACCTTCGACGTCCTTCAGACGGACGGCAATCTCTTCCAGAACCTCCCTCTGATAATCGGCAATGCCCTCAATCTGAGCGGCCGATGCGGCTGACATATCGTCAACGACAGGCTTGAACACCTTCGACAGCAGCGGGCTGTCCGCAAAATTCAGGCAGTCGACGTAATATGATCCGCCCGACGTCACCGACCCGGCAACACGCGCGTCATCCTCCGTCATCACGGAACGCAGGATACCCTCCGAAAGGACACCGCCGACCTGGCGGAAATAGAAATACCGCCTTCCGTCCTTCGTCCTGATATGCGTCTGGAGAGCCGCCAGCCCGTTCATCAGCGACCACAGCCCGCTGCCGCGCATAGGATAGCCCATTGTGACGTTGACTTTCCCGACAGAAGGCGGAAGCGAGTTCAGGACGGGAAGAAGCATATCCTCGTCCGGGAGGACCACCGCCGTATCTATTCCGGGCACACCGTCCTTCAACTCCCTGAAAACGGATTCGAGCTGCTTGGCCTGTCCTGTCGATGAAGGCACGCTCAGTACGTTTATCTCCGGGGTCACAAGCCCGTCGGTGTCGAAGTCGAAAGCCTGCGGGAAAGCCGCGACGTTCTCCCTCATGAAGAAGGAGGACCTGTTGTCCACGCTGCGTATCTGCTCCGAACTGTAATCCCAGCAGAACTCCGCCACCCGCGCATCGCGCATCCTCGACATCACCCTCTTCTCACATTCGTTGAGGGCGTTCAATCCGACGAATACGTAGCGCCGCCCTTCCCCGAAGGTCCGGGCCAGCACGTCGACGGCCGACTCGTCCGTGAAAGCCTTGGCGACAGCCCTGTAAATACCTCCCTCATACGCCAGACCCTTGTCGGACAACGACTTGGAGAAAGACATATAAAGCGGATAAAGCACCTCCCAGGTATGCAGAAAGCGCTTCTTGAAATCACCGGCCTCTCCCCTGAAGTGGCGGGCGAACTTTTCCAATGCCTCCCTCTGGGTCTCGGACAGGTACTCCAGCGTGGTATCCAGCTTCTTGAAATCGGACACGTTGGCAAAGAGCTTGTCCGCGTCAACCAGATACTTGTCCACATCCCCGAAGTCGGAAAGGATTATCTCGCCCCATCCTATGAATTCGTCCAGAGGTTCCGCCCTGCTGACAAGCGGACAATAACACCTGTAAAGTTCCAGTATAAGGGCGATATGGTCGGCACAGTCCTTCCCGGAAAGAATCTGGAAGAACTCGTTCATCGTAAGGCACTGCGGGGATATCACCGGTACCCCCGAAGCGGAAGCCGCATCGGCAAGATACTTTCTGAAAAACACCGTGGAGCGCCGGTTCGGGAAAATGAAGGAGTCTGACTGCAGACTCCCCTCATCGAAGTAATGATCCGCTACCTGACGCAGAAACTCAACCACGGCGGGCAAGACCTATATAGTAGAACAAAGTTGCCAGCGAACCGAGCGCAGCTATCACATACGTGTATGCCGCCCATTTGAGGGCATCCGCAGCCATCGGCGTCGTATCCGACGAAGTTATGCGGGAAGCCTCCAGCCACTGCACCGCCCTGGAACTGGCGTCTATCTCCACGGGGAGGGTGATGAAGCTGAACAGTGTAGTCATCCCGAAAAGGGCTATGCCCGCATAAAGCAGGGCCGGCGTCAACTCCAGTATCAGTATCCCCACAATCAGCACCACCGTGACGAGGTTGTTGGCAACGTTGACCGCCGGCACCATCGCCGAGCGCAGGCGCAGCGGGCCGTAGCTCTCCGCGTGCTGGATCGCGTGCCCCGTCTCGTGGGCGGCTACGGCCGCTGCGGCCACCGTCCTCGACGAATACACGTCCTGACTCAAGTTAATGACCTTCCTCGACGGGTCGTAATGGTCCGTCAGCATACCTCCGATACTGCAAACCCTCACGTCCCTGATACCGTGGTCGCGGAGCATCTTCTCCGCCACTTCGGCACCGGTAAGGTCGCAGGGGACTCCGGAATACTTCCTGAAACGTGAGGTGAGCATCGACTGGACAATCAGGCTGAGCACCATCACGACAATCATAATCAACCAGGCATTCATATCTTCTACAAGTTAATTTCGTCTTCAATCGAATCGAGCAGCATATCCATCGCCCTCCTGTCCTTCTTCGTGGGCCTGCCCGCGCCCTTCTCGCGGTAGAGGAAAACGGTCTCCACCGGAGCCTTCAACTTCGAGAGCTCGCTCTGCGGCGTTTCGTTGCGCACATACTCCTCCACCAGAGCCGCTCCCACCCTTGTCGAAAGGTCCTTCAGCACGACATAAGTGTACTCCACCGGGCCCTTTCTGACGGTAATCGTATCTCCAATCCTTACCTGCCTCGAACTCTTCACCGTCGCGCCGTTGATGCGGACCCTGTTGCCCCCACAGGCTGCGGCGGCTTCCGACCTGGTCTTGAACGCCCTTATGGCCCAGAGATATTTGTCTATCCTCTCCATCGTCAGTCAACAACAACCCTCTCTATCCTGCGGGGCACGGAGGTAAGCACCTCGTACGGTATCGTGTCCAGAATCCGTGCCAGGTCGCCGACCGTGGGGCGGTCGCCGAAAACGGTCACCGTGTCCCCGACCGCCGCGTCCGTTCCCGACACGTCGATCATACACATATCCATACATATATTCCCGACCGTAGGGCAGATGCGGCCCTTCACGCCGAATCCGGCCCTACCGCAGCCCAACCGCCTGTCTATACCGTCGGCATACCCGACAGGTATTGTCGCCAGCCTCATCCCATCCTGCGGGATGACGCCCCTGCGCGAATACCCTATGGTCCCGTCCTCCCTCTTCAGGGTCTTTATCTGCAATATCCTGACCTTCAGCGAAGCGACCGGGCAGAGGGTCTTCCCTTCCAGCGCGCTGACTCCGTAGATACCTATGCCCAGACGCACCATATCGAACTGGTACTCCGTGAAGCGCTCTATACCCGCCGAATTCAATATATGCCACATAGGTTTGTAGCCGAGCGCCTCCCCGACCCTGCCGGCATTGTCGCGGAACATCCCTATCTGTCCGAGCGTGAATTCGTCTTCGGACGGGTCCTCCGCCGCGGCCAGGTGGGAATAGACGGACTTGACCCTTACGGCCGTCGTCTGCTTCAGATGGGCGAGCAACGCATCCAGCTCGGAGGTCATAAAGCCCAGACGGTGCATACCCGTATCCAGTTTCAGGTGAATCGGATAATCCTTCAACCCCCGCCTTGCCAGAACCTCCTCGAAGGCAAGGAGCGTCTCCAGGTTCGGGATACCGGGCTCGAGCCGGTTCGATACAATCTCATCGAAGAAGTCCGTCCCTGCCGTAAGGACCAGAATCGGCAGCGAAATACCACCGGAACGGAGTTCGACGCCCTCGACGGGGAGGGCCACCGCAAGGTAATCGGCACCTGCCCTCTGCATCATCGAGGCGAACTCGACGGCGCCGTGGCCGTAAGCGTTCGCCTTGACCAGCACAAGCATCTTCGTGGAAGGCTTGAGAAGCCCCCTGAAATACCTGTAGTTGGACAGACACCCGCTGAGACTCAACTCCAGTCTGGAAAAATCATTCTCTGCCGACATACCCACAAATTTAAACAAAATTATCCAAATTGGATTGAAAAGCGGGGCAAAGGGGCGTGACCGTCCGGCACCGGGGAAGGCAGGGCCGCTACGGCTCTTCGGATTTTTGAAACATCCTCTGTCCGGCAACTGACCGCCAAACAGAGGATGAATGCAAAAACGACTGGGGTTTTGAAGGTTAATTCTTCTCTATCATATCGCTTACCATGGATACGTGGAAACTGTCATTATCCTTGTTAAGGCACTTCGATATGGAGAAACTGTCCCCATACTGGTCGTTATAATATTTGTATGTCTCAAGATTCTGACCATTAGGCCCCATCCGGCATTCAACGACATATTTGATCGGGGTCAGAGGTGTCTTTTGGGGTTTGTTCTGCAGCGCAGTCAATATTATCTCTTTGCCGGGAGCAATACTACCGGTATTGATTTCCCGTTTCGAATTTACCGAATCCTTGTCATACACACTGACTCCATAAATATATTGGTCATCAGTGTCATTGTGTATCACTATCCTTCCGGACGAAGTCCTTGTAGGAGCGGGAAGATTAATGAGCTTCAAAGTATCTTCTTTGTTGACGAAAGTTGACTTGTTCGGCCAGTCCTTTTCATGATAAGGATGTATCGGGTCATAGGTGCGGCTGTTGGAACTACGGTGAGACCAACCCCAAGTGACCTTGAGTTTTGTGCACATACCACCCACGATGCCTGTCATATCATCGGATGTCCCGGATATATGCCAAATCCAATGAGACGGGAATACTGCGACGCTGGTGGCGAGGTCTGCCGCCTTACCGTAACAAGTTTTGTCTTCATTCAAGAAAGGGAACGCTTCTTCCGCGTAACGAGCAAGATGCCTTACGGGCGACACCTCCATAGTATGGTTAGTTATGCTGAAATCAGTGAGGGACGCGGACTTCCCGTGGCTGTAACTCCTACCCCAGTTGAACAAGTCCCCGAGAGAAGCATTTCCGCCATTTTGTCCGTCGCCTGTTTTAGCCGATTTGTTTCCACCGATGCTGGGGGCAATCTTGACGCCCATCGACTCGGAGAAATTGGAAGTATATGTAGCCACATTGTTCTTGGTCAGAGGGCTTACCTGTCCCACCATTGCCGCCTTATACTTTGTATTGTTAAGTTTCAATGTGGTAGTAACGTCAGCTTCGAAAAGATAGCCGCCCCGCGCATACCACCTTATGGCACCCCACTTGCGTACACGACCACCATGCCACTTTTCGGTATCGGAAGAGTTCACTTTGAGATCCCTTTCGACAAGATAGTAGTCTCCCGGATCCTGCGGCCCCTGGCCCTGATAGCAATACAAGGGAGTGATGGTATATTCCACCGCGACTTCGCCGCTGGTGTTTACTATCGGCAAATCATAACTCAACCTCTTCGCAGTCATTTTAAACACATACTTGTAGGTATCCGTACGCTTCGGATAATGCTTGGCCTTGTGATATTCCTCATTCCCCGGAAGTTCGATGTCGGCCTTGGTATCGGAAGCATCCACAAAATGGTCATTGACTACCTCCTCCATCCATTCTATGAGAAGCTGATAATTGAGAGGGTCGTCCAGAGGTTCCTGCTGGTCATCTTCACCTTCGTCTTCCACCTCCTCGCCGGGGGCTCGGTGCTCCTTGGGGTCGAATTCCTCCACGTCATCCTTGTGCTGGATGAAAACGGCGTCATTCGTTATTGCCGTAAAGACTATCTCCTGATGGGCCATATCGCCATAGACGGCGCTGATTTCAGGCAAGTTTTCCGCAAGCCAACTGTTCAGGTTGTCGTCCGGGTTGACGATTACGCATATTTTCCCTTTCCCGATAAAATCCAGCACGTCCTGCTGGCGGGGAACAAGCAATGCGTTGTCCAGGAACGTCACACTCGCAGAACTTGCAAAGCCGGGAGCCATCATACCCCCGAAATGTTCATTGAAGTATTCCTTCCAGTCATTGTCGAAGGGTCCGACGGATGAGGCGGTGAACTTGAACTCCCTGCAATACTCCTTGGGTGCAGGGATGGCGTCGTCAACTTCGTCCAGCACCCCCCTCTGGCAAGAAATCGCCGCAAAAGCGATGAACGCAGCTGCGGCAAAAACTAAAAATTTACTTTTCTTCATTTGTTGATAGATTAATGAATTAAATATTGTATGGTAATCTTTCAAGCATACTTACGGTACAAATGTAGCGGTTTCCGTTTAAAATCCAAAATTTGGTTGATGCTGTTTTCTGCCGCCGATCCTGTAACTCGCGCCGAGGATTATGCGGCGTGCATACAGGTCGTATGCGTATTCGGTAATATTCGGACCCGATTTGGATATGTCAGTCGTGACATTGTCGAATATGTCGCTGAATTCAAGATGCAGTGTCCAGTTGCCGAATCTCTTCGCCAATTTCAGCTGCCCGAAAGTACAGTCCCCGTTGATTTCGTGCCACCTTTCTATGGCGCTGTTGTAAATGAACCGGCCACTGAGTATCCAGTCTCCCTCAAATTTGAAGATTGGAGCAAGTCCGACATTGAAATGATTGCAGTGCTCACGTTCGCCGTTCTTCAACATCGTATTCGAGAACAGGTTCCCGGATACGGCAAGAGTGAAGATGTCGTAGGAGTATATCACCGACAAGTTGGCCGTGGCTATATTGGTGATGCCGGTATTTTCATAAGTCGAATACACCACCGTGGACTTGTTGTTCTCGTCCGTGACGAGTTTGTCATATATGACATAATCCCTCTCCTCAATCAATCCGTCGCCTCTTATGTAGCCTCCGTTTACGTTGAAAGTGATATTGTGTCCATTCCGCTGCCAGTCGAACATATACTCGAGCTTGACCGTGTGGAGGTGTGCATCGGTCAGGTCAGGATTGCCGATTTTCCAGCGTTTCAAACTTACGACGAAATACGGGTCGGGGTAAAGCATTGCTTCCGTAGGACGTATGATGTTCCTGCCGAGTGACAGCTTCAGCGTATGGTGGTCCGCCATCTTCCATACCGTATTGATATCTCCGGTAAAGTCATGGTCGCGGGCATTTTTCACCGTCTTGTCCTCCAACATATTGAAGACACGGCCATAATACTGGTACCTGAACGTCACGTCGGTTGACCACCGGTCGCTCCTCTGCTGGAACGTGAAATACGGCGAAAGATATGTATTGGTTCCTTCCATTATGCCGGTCGCCGATTGCTTGTATGACGCATTCATCCCGGTCACCATCGACAGCAGTTTCCTGCCGTCGCGCATCAGCAACGGGAACGTAATCTTGGCCTGACCGTCAAATGTGTTCTGGCGGCTGGCGGAACTGCCGGTACGGGGCTTGAACTCCACGCCGGCGAACAGCGTCAAGGTCGAGTTCGGGTTGAATTTGTGTGAATATTCCCCTTTGGCATTGAGAAGCGCAGTCCTGTTTACCGACAAAGCGGTGTCCTTATAATCTTTGATCTGCGCCCATCCTTCACCGACAATATCCTTGCCGTCAATTTCAAAATGGCTGTTCTGAATCTGGGAGGCCCTGAAATTTTCCGAACTCCCGATGAACCACCCCTTGATGTTATCCTTGTCGCTGATGTCGTATTTTACAATAAGATTTGCAGTTTCCTGAAAATATTTTCCTTCGCTTGTCTTCTCCCCCTCCGATATGTATTGCGGAGTGGTCTGCCTGAATGTCCTGATATCACGTGGCCATAGGGCTTCCATATCAGCGTGCCCGTACAACTGCAGTTTCTCTTTCTTATAATTGATGTCAGCGCTCGGGACCAGGCCCGGGACGGAAGACAGGTCAAGGTAGGCGTCTCCGCTGACACCCTCTTCCAGCTTTCTGGGAATCAGGTTGATTGTCCCGCTGTAAAAGCTGTTCTGCTGGGTGGCGACGGAAGAAGTGGAAATCTCTACCTTCTCGATTTGACTAAGCTTTGTCTGAAACAGGAATATGTCACGACCGGCTCCGACACTCTTCCCGTCATATTGTATGTCGAAATTGTTGTAGAGTTCGTCTCCGCGGGCGATACATTCAGGAAAGATCTGCAACAGGTCACTGACATTCAAATATCCCGGCAGGCCGATCCTGTCGACATATATGACTTTTTTGCCCGGATTTATCTCGATGCTCCGGTCCTGTGCCGCCACGCCGGCACCTGACAGCACGAAAAGACATACTGACAGCAGAAGAAACAAAAATGATTTTACCGATTTCATAGTGAAAGATGATCAATTCCACAATATTATGCAAATTTATAAATTATCGGCTGTTTCCTTATCCGATCGTGGAAAAAACAACAGGAATTTACGTAAGTTTGCATATTGCAAAAAATCCGAATCATGAAAGCAAAAAAGAAACTCGTTGCACTATACATCTCACTGTCCATCACGGCCACATTGAATGCCGCTCCATTGAAGTGCAATTTCACCTCGGCCGACATATCCACCACCCCGGACGAGCACGTTCCGACAGCGGCCTCACCCGTTGCGCCGTCAAGCATCACCGTCAACAAGGGTGACGTCATCCGGGCACAGGGATTCACGCCAGACGGACGTCCTGTCGGCAAACTCATGACCAGGAAATTCGAGAACTTCGAGGAATAGCTTGTCTGATGGAGTTAGGCCGGGGTTCTTGTCATTCGCCCATTATTTTATCCAGCCTTGCTTGAATTTCCTCTCTTCTGGGAAGATATAATTGATATTTTGCAACAAACACCTGATTCGTGATTCCCTCGGTTGCATATTCCATTATCAAGTCATCCTTGTTTGCGCCAAGGACTATTCCTATTGGAAGATTATCATCCACCGAACATACCTCATGCTTGAAATAGTTCAAGTACAGATTCATCTGACCTATATCCTCGTGTTCAACCATTCCCCGTTTCAGATCTATGAGAACATAGCATTTCAAGATGCAATTGTAAAATACCAGGTCCACATGAAAGTTTTTTCCAGATATGGGAATCCGATATTGTTCTTTTATGAAGGCAAATCCGCGGCCAAGTTCCAATAGGAAAGATTTCATATTCTCTTGCATCTTCAGTTGAAGGTCACCCTCCTTATATACGGAAAGTTCCGGGAGGCCCGCAAATTCCAGAACATAGGGATCACGAATAATATCTTCCGGGTGCATAATCTGCTGACCGTCCATAGCCAGGGCCATAACGGTCTCTTTGTCCTTGCTGGCAGCAATTCTATAGAAAAGCATACTCTTCATTTGTCGTTGGAGTTCCCTCACGCTCCACTTTGACTTTTCGCACTCCTTGATATAGAAGTTCCGTTCAAGTTCATTATCGGCCTTGAGAATTTCGATATAATGACTCCACGACAAAAATCCAGACACCGTCTGGATTTTTGGAAAGCTGACATATAATTTCCTCATTGTAAAGATATTGGACCGATTGAACCCTTTTCCGAACTGTTTGGACAAATCCCGCGACAAGTGTTCCAATAATTGCGAGCCATATTCTGCCTTAATGTTTCCACCTTGTTCATATTCAACGATGACCCTACCAATGTTCCAATATGTTTCAACAAGAACATTGTTAATGGCCACTGCCACTTTCTTCCTGCCTTCCGACAGGATGGTCGCAATGTCAGCGACCAGAACGTCATATGCGCCTTGTTCTAAATCCATAACAATTGCAAATTCAGCATCTCTCTTTGAGCTCGACACTGCCACAACCAGAAACAAAAACGGTGGGCCGGCCTAACCCGGGCCTGATTCACCTGCGGAGTCCGACTGACCGGGGGAAAGTTTTTCGCCCGGCTCGAATATCGACTGCAAGAACTCCGAGGGCGTCTGGTTCATATTCAATCTGAACGCCATATTGAAGGAAACCGTCGTGTGGAATCCCGACATCAGCGAGACCTTCGATATCCTTATCCTGTGGTTCGCCCTCATCAGTTCCACAGCATACTGAATACGGTGGTAGTTGATGAACTGACGGAAGTTGCGGCCGCTGTATATGTTGATTATCTTCGATATGTAGAGCTTGTTCGTCGCCATATCCGCCGCAAGCGATTCCAGGTTGTACTCCGGGCGCAGGAAAGGCTTGCGGGTCTTCATCAGGTCGAGAATCCCCGAATAGACACGGTTCATCTTCGCGTCCGAGTCCGCGTCGTCCCCCGATATGGGCCTTATGTTGCCGGCCTCGATGCCAAGTATCCGCTTCTCCCTTTCAGGCCCCAGAAGCATAGTCTTGCCGGTAACGGACTTGCAGTACAGGAGCACGAACAGCCCCGCATACAGCAGCGCCGCCACTGGAGGGCACAGCCCGGTAACCGGGATGAAGGCGAAGTACACCACGGAATACACCATCCTCGAATCCTCGTGCGCGTTGTCCATCACCGCGCTCACCCTGAAGAGCGACTGCACGGCCGAATATTTGCCCATCATCCTTTCCAGAAGGTAGAACGAAAGGAAAATTATCTCAAGCAGACTTTCCGGGACCGGAATCAGAAACTTCGACAGAAGCATCATTATCGTAGCGGGCGCGGAAGCAAGCACCGAAAGACCCACGCTCTCGAACGGCAGCGGGCCCAGAAAGAGAATAAGGCAGGCCGCCGAAAACGAGCCGTGAAAACTGCCGAACACCGGTTCTCCGGTAATCGCATCCGAAAGCACATAGGTACACAACACTGTCAGCGACATTATTCTCACGGCCCGACGGCAGATTATGTTGTTGTTGTCCATCCTTTAAAAATCATTCGACGGACAAAAGTATCTCAAAAACCCCTGCCCGGACAAGGTACGGACAGGGGTAAAACTTGAGATAAAGGATTTCTTATTAAACTTTATTTTTCTTGCCGGACATCTTGATGGCATCGAACCCCCTTCCGTACACGCCGGTAACGTAAGATACCGAAAGGAAGGCATCGGGATCGATGGTCTTGACATACTGGAGATAGAGGTTCAGGTTGGACTTGCGGGTGATGACCATCAGCACCTGCGTCTCCTCCTTCGTGAACCAGCCCTTGCCGTCCAGCACCGTGACGCCGCGATGGAGTTCCTTGGTGATGGCGTCTGCAATCTGGTCATACTTCTTCGAAAGGATGAACAGCTGCACCGACTGCTTGGAGCCTGCAAGATACAGGTCCAGCGTGGTGGACGTGACGGCTACAAGTATGAAGCCATAGACCACCGTGGTTATTTTCTCGGTGAACGGGACCAGATTGCCGTCCCGGGTGAAGGAAGGCACGGCCAGTGACGAAAGTATGATGACGGCATCCATCCACAATATCATCCTGCCCGGGGAGATGTTGCGGTACTTGTTGACTATCAAGGCAATGATATCAGTACCGCCGGAGCTTCCACCCTGCGATATCGACATACCGATTCCGACACCTACAATCAGTCCCCCCATTATCGTGCTCATAAGTTTGCCGTTGTCCACGGCCATCATCCTGCAGAACTCCTGCGGAACTATGTCCTGTCCGAAGCTCAAGCCTATGGAAGCCACTATTATCGCATAGACGCTCTTGCTGCCGAACGAGCGCCCAAGTATGAATATGGCAATGATGACAAGCACGATATTGATTATAAAATATGAATATCCCGCCTTTATCAGGCCGTGGGTGCCGTACTGGATTATCGACGAGACACCGGTGATGCCTCCGCCGACCAGATTGTTGGGCAGCAGGAACACCAGCCACCCGGTAACGTAAAGTAGAATTCCGAGCGTGATGATGACATACTCCTTCACGCCCGTCCAGAAGGTTCTGTTAATTGTCGGCATTTTTCTTTCTGTTTTTTTTGCGTTTCAGCCCGGCCTTTATCGGGTCAAATCCCTCTCCGTACACGTTGCCGGCTTCGGATATCGACATAAAGGCTTTCGGGTCTATATCCTTCACTCCGGAAGTCAGCACATTGATCTGCTTGTAATTCAAAAGTATAAGGAGCACGTTCCTCTCCTTGTGGGTGAACCACCCCTCCGATTTGAGAACGGTCACGCCCCTGTCGAGCACACTGGTCGCAAAGTCGGCGATCTTGTCATACTTGTCCGAGAATATGAGGACCTGCAGCGAATTCTTCTGCCCCGACATCACCACGTCTATCATAAGCGCGAACGTCACCATCATCTCGAATCCGTAGCACATATCCCCGAAACTCTTGTCCGGCAGGAAGAGCAGCAGACAGATGATCGTAAAGTCGGTCAGAAGAAATACGCGGCTCAACGATACCGGCCAGTACTTGTTCACGACAAGGGCTATGATGTCCGTTCCTCCAGTGCTGCCGCCCTGTCTTATGATGAGGCCGACCCCGACAGCCTCGAGCACGCCCGATATGACGGGGACGAGAATGCTTGCCTTGACATAGAAGAAATTGCCCGGAACGCAGTGCAGGAACGCCAGATGTCCCACAAGCTTGAGCATCAGCGACGACATCGCTATGCAGTAAATCGTGCGGAATCCGAATCCCAGCCCGAAGGCGATAATCGACAGGATGATGAGCGAGGCATTGATGGCTGCGTACAGATAAGAAGCCTGCAACGCGCCGTCAGTAGCGTACTGTATGACGGTACAGAGCCCAACAAGACCGCCGGAAGACATCCCGTTCGGTATCATGAAGCCCTCCCAGGCAAAAGCGAATATCGCGCAGGCCAAGGTCATTACAAAATAATCCTTGACCTTCCCAAAAAACTTTCTTGCGGTTATCATTTGACGACTACATTTACAATCCTGCCGGGTACGACAATAACCTTCGCTATGGAGCCGTCGCCCACATAGCGCCCGGTCTGCTCCATAGCACGCACCGCCGACTCGACCTCGGCGGGAGAAGCCGACTTGGGCATATCGACGGTAAACCTCATCTTGCCGTTGAACTGAACGGGATACGTGACGTTATCCTCGGCCGCATACGCCGCCACGAACTCCGGGAAACGGGCGTCAGC
Source organism: Bacteroidales bacterium (assembly GCA_024401995.1). Taxonomy (GTDB): domain Bacteria; phylum Bacteroidota; class Bacteroidia; order Bacteroidales; family UBA932; genus Cryptobacteroides. The sequence continues at coordinate 7,440 of JAKSJZ010000018.1, read as the reverse complement.
CACGCTTTCCGAATGGCCGAGAGCCTCCCAAAGTTCCTCGCACACGTGCGGGGCGAACGGACTGAGAAGCACGGTCAACGGCTCGAGTATCTCCCGCTTGGAACACTGCCCCAACTCGTTCAGGGCAATCATGAACGCACTGATCGTCGTATTGTAGGAGAAATTGTCCATATCCTCCTGCTCCTTTCCGATAAGTCTGTGCAGGGCTTTCAATTCGGCCGGAGTAGCCTTCCCGTCATTGACAAGAAGCTGGCCGTGGTCATAGAAAAGCCTCCAGAACTTCTTCAGGAAGCGGTGAACTCCGTCTATCCCCTTCGTGTCCCAGGGCTTGCTCTGCTCGACAGGGCCGAGGAACATCTCGTAAAGTCTTAGGGTGTCGGCTCCGTAAGTCTCGCAGATGTCATCGGGGTTAACCACGTTGAACATCGACTTGCTCATCTTCTCGACAGCCCAGCCGCAGACATACTCGCCGTCTTCCAGTTCGAACTCCGCATCGGCATAGTCCGGTCTCCAGGCCTTGAAAGCCTCGATATCAAGCCTGTCATTATGGACCAGGCTGATATCCACGTGAATCTCCGTGGTCTCATACCTGTCCTTCAGGCCGAGGGACACGAAGCGGTTGGTGCCGACCACCCTGTACACGAAATTGGACCTTCCCTGTATCATACCCTGGTTCACCAGCTTGCGGAAAGGCTCGTCTTCGCACACGTACCCCAGATCGTAGAGGAACTTGTTCCAGAAACGCGAATATATAAGATGGCCGGTCGCGTGTTCCGTACCGCCGACGTAGAGATCGACGTTGCGCCAGTAACCGTTGGCTTCGCGGCCCACCAGGGCATCGCCGTTATCCGGATCCATATACCTCAGGTAATAGGCGCTCGAACCGGCGAAACCCGGCATTGTGGACGTCTCCAACGGGTATCCCCCGTAAGTCCAGTCCTTCGCCCCGGCAAGCGGCGGCTCACCGGTAGGCTTGAAACTTTCTATTTGCGGCAGAGTCAGCGGCAGATCCTTCTCGTCCACGGCCACCGGGATACCGTCCTTGTAGTAGATGGGGAAAGGCTCGCCCCAATAGCGCTGCCGGGAGAATATCGCATCGCGAAGCCGGTAATTGGTCTTGCGGCGGCCTATCCCCCTGCTCTCCACATAATCCTTCGCGGCCTCAATCGCCTCGGCGACCTCCATACCGTCAAGGAACCCGCTGTTGCACATCCTCCCCTGCTTCGCGTCGAAAGACGACTCGCTGACATCGCATCCCTCTATGATGGGGATGACGGGAAGGTCGAACTTGCGGGCAAAGGCATAGTCCCTGCCGTCATGGGCCGGAACCGCCATAATCGCGCCCGTACCGTACCCGGCAAGAACATATTCGCTTACCCATATGGGAATCCTCTCACCATTCAGGGGATTGATGCCGTAGGAGCCGGAGAAAACGCCCGTGACGCTCCTGCCGTTCCCGGCTATGCGCTCGCGCTCCGTCTTTCTGCCGACCTGCTTCACATACTCCTCCACCTCTTTCCTGCAGGCCTCGGAAGTAAGCTGTTCCACAAGTTCGGACTCCGGCGCAAGCACCATGAAGGTGACTCCGAAGATTGTGTCAACCCTGGTCGTGAAAATCGTGACGGGCATCTTCCTGCCGTCACACTCCGTCATGAACTCCACTTCCGTGCCTTCCGAGCGCCCTATCCAGTTGCGCTGCATTTCCTTGAGCGAATCCGACCAGTCGAGGGCCTCCAACGAGGCGAGCAGCCTGTGGGCATAGGCGCTCACCCTGAGCTGCCACTGCCGCATCTTCTTCTGCTCCACCGGATACCCGCCGCGGACGGAAAGTCCGTCCTTGACCTCGTCGTTCGCCAGCACCGTTCCGAGTTCTTCACACCAGTTGACCGACGTCTCGCCAAGATACGCGATGCGGTATCCCATAAGTATCCCGCTCTTCTTCCTGTCATCCGCCGCATTCCATTCGTCAGCGGACACTCCGCCATAGCCTTCTGTGGCCAGCCTCTTCTCAAGTTCCGCAATCGGCCTGGCCTTGTCCGCCACCGGGTCGTACCAGCTGTCGAACATCTTGAGGAAGGCCCACTGCGTCCACTTGTAATAGGACGGGTCGCAGGTGCGTACCTCCCTGTCCCAATCGAAGGAGAAGCCTATCCGGTCAAGTTGCGAGCGGTAGCGGCTGATATTGCGGATTGTCGTCACCTCGGGGTGCTGCCCCGTCTGGATGGCATACTGTTCGGCGGGGAGGCCGAAGGCGTCGTACCCCATAGGATGAAGCACGTTGAATCCCTTGAGTCTCTTGTAGCGGGCATAGATGTCGCTCGCGATATAGCCGAGAGGATGGCCGACGTGCAACCCGGCTCCCGACGGATACGGGAACATATCCAGCACGTAGAACTTGGGCCGTGACGGGTCCTCCTTCACCTTGTAGGTACCGTTCTCCGCCCAGCGGGCCTGCCACTTGCTCTCTATTGACTTGAAATCGTATTCCATCTTACCTGTGTTTCTTTTTCTGCAATCTGAACTCGACATACAGGGAAAGGGCCGTACTGACCTTCCTTCCCCGCACGCGCCCCGGCTTCCAGTCGGGGGACGCGCTTATGACCCTTACCGCCTCGTCGTCAAGCAGGGGATCCACCCCCCTTGCCACCTTGACGTCCCTGACCTTGCCGGATGCGTCAACCACAAAATCCACCAGCACCTTGCCCTGGATACCTTCCTCCACGGCCTGCTCGGGATAGCGCAGGTAAACGTACACCCATCTCTTCATAAAAAGCGAAAGATCCGTGCTGCCCAGGAAGGACGGCTTCCAGTCGCAATCGGAATAAGCTACCACGCCTTCCGGAGACACCTCATAGCGCTTGCGCTCGAAATTGCAGAGTTCGAGGGCGAAATGATAGATGTATTCGGTCTCGCGCTCAAGTCCCGCAAAATCCACCTCCCCCATCCTGTCCGACTCCGAATTGTACTCGGGATACATCCCCGTGGTAAACATAATCGACGGGATACCGTTGGCCTGGAACGTACGGTGATCCGACCCCACAGGCTCGATGCTGACAAGTTCCGGCCTGACCGGCTGGAGTGTCTTGGAAAGGTCGTCCACTATGGCTCCCATATTCAGGTCGGACGCACAATAGGCATAAAAGCCACGGGAGAGCGTCCCCAGCATATCAAGGTTTATCATCCCGTCTATCCTGTCGGAAGGCTTGAAGGACCTGTTCAGAAAATACCACGACCCCGCGTTGCCCTCCTGTGACGCCCCGAAGGCACAGAGCAGTACCGAACGGCGCAGCAGCACCTTGTTGCTCTGGAGAAGGCGCGCCAGTTCGAGCAGCACCGCCAGACCCGAGCCGTTGCCGTTGGCTCCCGGGAAATACTGATGCCGGACCTCGCCGTTGACCGTGACATCGCGCGAGCCTATGTTGTCCAGCCGCGCGCCAATCACTATGTAATGGTCCTTCAATGACTTGTCATATCCTTGAATCAGGCCGGCCACATTGCGGGAACGGAGAGTGTCGCCGTTGTCCCGCTTGATTCCGAAAAGGTCGCCCTCGTCACCGCTGAGAATATCGACTCCCAGTTCGGACAACCGCCCGGTAACGTAAAGGGCCGCCTCACGCTCGCCGTCCGTGCCGGCCCCGCGTCCGTCCAGATCAGCCGACGAAAGGAAGGACACGTCCTCCTTCATCCTTGCGACGACCTCGCTGTCATAGAGGTCCTGTACAAGCGGCTCGCGGTACTGGGCATCCGCAGGGTAAGACAGCAGCATACAGGCCGCCATCGGCATCAGCATTCTGAAGAATTTCATTCCGCTATCATTATCCAGACACCGTCAGGGAAAAAGTCTTCCGCCTTGAGTCTGGAATATTCCGAATAAATGTCCGCCACGTTGTCCGACGTCGCCCCGGCCACAAGCACCTTGCCGTCGGCAGCTCTCAGAAGGACGGGCTTGCAGCCTGCTTCACGCAGTCTTTCCGCAAGCCCTTCGGCGTTCGCCCCGACAGAGAAGGCCCCGAGTACCAGGAAGTACCTGAAGCCGGTCTGTTCCGGGTCAAGAGAGACGATGCGCCCGGAATACGGACGCATCGCTATGTTCTCCTCCTGTATCGCCTTCACCGCAGCTGCGGAGTCGGCCTCCGCCCTGGCTTTCGCCTCGGCTATCTCCCGGGCCGCCTTCTGCTCGGCCTCATACTGGGAAATAAGGGTCTGCTTCGCCTTCAACTCCGCCGATGTGGGCCTTCCCGCAATCGTCCGGATAAAGTCACACCCGGAAAAGACGGAAAGGCACAGGCACGCCGACGCGGCAAATGCTACAAGTCTTTTCACTTCTATTTTCCGGAATTCGCAACGAACTGCGAGTATTTGTCATACAGGGCCTGATACTCGGGCTCGTCACGGAAACGGAAGCAGGCGTTCTTCAGGTACTCGGCCACGCTGCCCTTGATGTCATTGTCCTTCGTCACCTCGAAAGCCTTTTCGAAGCAGGGAACGCAGGCCTTGAGCGCCGCATTGAACTCCGCGATGAGAGCGTCGAACTTGGCGTTGTCCATCTCCTCGTTGGCGGCATTCTGAAGCTTGAGGGCCTTGTTGTAGAACATCACGCCGGCGCCGATATATCCGTACTCGTATTCGGGATTTATCTCACTGCACCTGCTGTATGCGGCTTCCGCAGCCTCATACTCTCCGAGCTTCTCGTGGATGTTGCCCTCGACATAGTAGAGGGAAGCGTTTGTGGGCTCGTTCTTCTTGGCCTCGTCGAGCAGTTCGAAAATCCTGTTCGACTTGTCCCCGGAAGAGATGTAGTAGTTGATGAGGCCCACAAGGATGCTCTGGCTCTGGGGGAACCTGGTGAATCCCTCCTCGAGCAGCGACTTCTGATTCTCGGGCTGGGAAAGGTTGCCATAAGTGTCGGCAAGCTTCGCATATGCCTCGCCGTCTTCGGCGTAATAACCTATCTCGAGGCTCCTGGCGAAGAAATCCCTGGCACGCGCGTAATCCTTCCCGAGCCAGGCGAGGAAGCCGGCATTGTAAATCGAAGCGGAGTCGATCTTCGAGCAGGGTACGGAAGCGAGAGCCTTCGCGGCCTTCTCGAAATTGAGCGAGCCGTTGCTGAAATTTCCGGTCGTGTAATCGGCATAAGCGGCATCTATGTAATTGTTGTTGATGGCCTCGATACCGGCAACCATTTCCTTGGTCTTGGAACCGCCGGCATCCACTGCCGCTCCACCGGCATAGGCCTCAAGCGCAAGCTGGAGAGGGTCGACGTCATCGATGAACTTGGTCACTTCAATAATCTGAAGCACTCCGTTCGCGTTGAAATAATAGTTGTGGGTGGGATATACCTCCTTGCGGTACTGCTGTCCCTGAAGCACCACGTCCTCCACGGCAATGGGCTTCTCCTGCGACAGAAGCTGCATCTCCTGCTGGCTTGCGCCGGTCCAGCCGTTGCCTTTCGAGAACTGATATGCATCGCTGTATGCCTGGGCCAGCTTCAACCAGGTCGCAACCTTGGTGTTCTTCTTGGGGTTGGCCGCCGCCTCCCTGGCGGATTCTATCGACTGACGGATAGCGGCTTCGGACTTTGTCTGGGCAATTCCCGCCTGCAAAGTGGCGGCGAGAAGCGCGGACGCTAAAAGAATCTTTTTCATAAACTTTGATTATAAAATGATTATTGCTGTTCTTCCTGTTGTACGGGCTGTGCCGTTTCTTCCGGCGCGGTCTCCCCTTCTTCCTCCTTCGAGACCACGGATACGGCGGCTATGGAGTCATTCTCCTTGATGTTTATCAACCTCACGCCCTGCGTGGCCCTTCCGGCCTCTCGGATATCGGACACGGCCATCCTGATGGTAAGGCCGGACTTGTTGATAATCATCAGGTCATCCTCATCGCCAACAATCTTCATCGCGACCAGAAGACCCGTCTTCGGGGTGATGTTGATGGTCTTCACTCCCTTCGCGCCACGGCTTGTCTGGCGGTACTCCGAAGGCGCAGTGCGCTTGCCGTAGCCGTTCTCGCTGACCACAAGCACCGTCTGCTCGGAATCGGGAGCGAGGGCCAGGACGCCTATCACCTCATCGTTGCCGACAAGACTGATACCCCTGACGCCGGCGGCTGTACGGCTCAACGGCCTTGCCTGCTCCTCGAGGAAATGGACGCAGCGCCCGTTCCTCGCGGCAATCATTATATGGTCGCTGCCCGAAGTCAGCACGGCATCCATAAGCGCGTCGCCTTCCTTGATCGTCAGGGCTATGATACCCTTGTTGCGGCTTCTCGAATTGGCGTACTCCGTAAGGCGGGTCTTCTTGATGACGCCCTTGCGCGACACCAGAAGCACGTAATGGGAATCGGTGTAGTCCCTGTCCTCTATCTTCGCCGCGTTAAGGTAGGTCTTGATGGCATCACCCTGCTCGATGGGAATAAGGTTCTGGATGGCGCGGCCCTTCGAGGAACGGGTACAGTCAGGCAGTTCATAGACCTTCATACGGTAGCACATACCCTTGTCCGTGAAGAAAAGCATTGTCGAATGCATGTTCGCCACATAGATATGCTCCACGAAGTCTTCGTCCCTGGTGGCGCTGCCCTTCATCCCGACTCCTCCCCTGTTCTGGGTACGGAACTCGGTCAGGGCCGTACGCTTGATGTACCCGAGATGGGAGATGGTGATGACCACGTCCTCGTCCGGATAGAAATCCTCCGGGTTGAACTCCTCGGCGCTCAGCGCAATCTCCGTGCGCCTCTTGTCGCCATACTTCTCCTTCATCTCCTCGGTCTCCTGCTTCACCACCTTGAGCTGTTCTTCCACGCTGGAAAGAATCTCCTCACAGCGCCGGATGAACTTGTGAAGTTCGTCCAGCTCCTCCTGGAGCTTCTTCTTCTCCATACCCACAAGCTGGCGGAGTCTCATCTCCACGATGGCGGAAGCCTGGGCCTCCGAGAATCCGAACTGCGAGATAAGGCTGTCGCGCGCGTCCTCGAGGGTCCTGCTCGACTTGATGAGCGCAACTATCTCGTCGATGATGTCTATGGCCTTGAGAAGACCTTCGAGGATATGCGCCCTCTCGCGGGCCTTGCCAAGCTCGAACTTCGTCCTGCGCACCACGACGTCATGGCGGAAGTCGATGAATTCGCGAAGGATATCCTTCAGTGAAAGCGTCCTCGGCCGTCCGCCGACAAGCGCGACGTTGTTTATCGCAAAACTGCTCTGCAAGGCAGTGTACTTGAACAAAGTATTGAGAACCACGTTGGAGTTGGCGCCCATCTTGAGCTTGAACACCACCCTCACCCCCTCGCGGGAAGTCTCGTCATTGATATAGGAGATACCCTCTATCTTCTTGTCCTCGACCATCTGGCTGATGCGCTCGAGCATCTCCTTCTTGTTGACCATATAGGGTATCTCGGTGGCCCCGATGGTCTCACTGCCGTCGTCGGCGACGGCCATGCAGG
>JAKSJZ010000017.1 GCA_024401995.1 Bacteroidales bacterium | reverse complement strand
GGTGGAGTAAAAGTGCTGTCGTGCAGATAACGGTGGAAGAACAGCATCCAGTTGAAATAGTAGGGAGCGGTCTCACACATCAGGGTTCCGTCAACGTCGAACGTCGCCACCCTGTCCTGCGGAGGGACATATCCATTGCCGTTCGGATCGGTGACCAGAGCCACGAACGCCTTCAATTCCTTCAGCGCAGGGGAATCCTGATTCCAGTACCGGAAATTCCCTTTCTTGTCCACACGGATCTCAGAAAGGAATTCACGTGTCACCTCGCCCCGCGGGACTGCCGGTTCGTCCGGCTTGATATTGCCATTATGGCAGGAAACAACCAGAAAGGCAAAAACAACAAAGAAAAAACAATAGCGCTTCATTCCGCAAATTTACTCAAAATTTAATTGTGCACCATAGATGTCAATGACAATGTCCTCCTGTCCGCGGCAAGGCACGAACGCCCGGCGCACCTTCGAGCCGTTCACATAGACGCCACGCTTCCCGTCCGATGCCGGGAGAAACGAGACGCTCACCTTGTGCCCCCTGTACTCCAGGCCTTCGATGCCGCTGATTCCGAGGTCTCCGGCCACCCCTGCCGGAGGATTGACTATCATACCCCTGCGGGAGAAGCTTATGCCGAACACCCCGTTGAGAACCATACGCATATACCCGGTTGCCGACCAGGTCTGGTCCCTGCTGGATACCCACTGATGACCGACCTGCCAGCCCCCGTCGGGCTCACCCGAAAGCGCATTGTAAATCTCATAGAACATACCGTCTCCCTTCTCCATTGCAAGAAAGGCAAGGTTCCTGAGTTCGAATTCGAACGACTCCCTGTCTCCGGCCTGGAGCGCGGCCTCGGCCCAGAACGCGTTCACGAAAGGCCACACGATATTGTTGTGGCGTCCCGGGTGACTGCTGTCGAAACGCTTGAAGTCCGGGCAGATGGACGTGATGCCGTAATCCGACACCTCGGCGGAGGCGACAAGCGCGGGAGCGTCCTTCTGCGGAATGATTCCGCTCAGGATTGCAAATGACCAGCCCAGGGCCTCCTGGAAATGGTGCAGGTCGCCGTTATGGTCTATCAGATACGCCAGTTCCGCGTTGTCCCTGTCATAGAAGCGGTCCAGAATCGCCTTGCGGAGCCTGCAGGCCTTGAAGCGGTACCTTGCCGCCGCGAAGGGCTTCCCGCACTCCCAGGCCATCGAGGCAAGCCTGCGGTATGCCATATAATATGCACAGTTGGTGCTCAGGCAGCATATGTTGTACGCATTGGGGTACATCAGCACCGACGACCATTCGAGCGTGTCGCCCGCCACCGGCACCTCGTAGCCGGCTATGCCGTCGTTGAAGACGGACGGTCCGCGGAACAGTCCGTACTCCGCCACCTTGAGAGTGTCTTCCAACCCCTTCATCGTAGCGGCGCAGCATTCATATATCTTCTTCACCGGATCACCGGTGACAAGATGATGATTGAAAGCCCCCTGCACCCATATTATCTTGTCCCAGTACTGGTGACCCACGACCAGGCTGTCAACGGTCACCGACCATAGGCTGTTGCGGGATTCCTCCGGGAAAACGAGACTCCCGGCATTCCACGCATTGATGGACGCATCCCTGGTCCACTCCCCGCCGTAATCTCCCCCCGCCTTGATGATACCGTCGGCAATGTTGTTCTCAACAGTGCGGACTGCAAGATTCCAGGCGTCTTCAATCATCGCGTCCGAAGACTTGAGAACCGGGAGTTCGCGCGCGGCGGCCTCCAGCGGCAATGCCATCGCGACAAGCAATGACACGGATTTTAAAATTGCAGAATTCATACTCATATCGAATCACTTTTTTCTTGTCCCGTAAAAATGGTCGACGGGCCCGCAACCCCGCCCGATGGAATACTCCGCACCGGCAGCCAGCGCCCCTGCAATATATTCCTTCGCCTTCCCCACCGCCTCCTCCAGGCCGAAGCCCTGCGCAAGGAAGGAAGCAATCGCCGACGAGAGAGTACATCCCGTGCCGTGGGTGTTCACGGTGCGCACCCTCGGCGAAGCGAACTCCACCGCGACTCCCCGCTCGGCATCGTAAAGACAGTCGCGCATAGGGTCTTCGTCCAGATGTCCGGCTTTCACGAGCACGGAGACAGCCCTGCCTCCCGCCGAGGAAAGCCTGTCGGAAAGCATTTCCGCGATGCGCGGAAGGTCCCTCCCCGACACGACCTTCTCCCCGGTCATCTCCTCCGCTTCGGGGATATTGGGCGTCAGAAGCCTCGCCCGGGGAGCGAGACCACGCACCAGGGCCTCCACGGCATCAGGCTCCAAAAGCCTGTGGCCGGAAGTGGACACCATTACGGGGTCGAGCACCACGTTGGGAAAGTCCGCCAGCGAGGAAGCCACGGCCTCCACCGTCCGCTTCCAGGCCAGCATTCCGATTTTGACGGCATCCGCGCCTATGTCGCCGATGACAGCCTCAATCTGGGCGCATACTATATCGGCCGGGATCACGTGCACCGCGGAGACACCCAGCGTATTCTGCACCGTCACGGCGGTAATCGCCGTGGAAGCATACCCGCCGGTGGCGCTTATGGCCTTGATATCGGCCTGGATACCGGCGCCCCCGCCGGAATCGCTCCCGGCTATGGCAAGAACCCTGGCATACCCTTTCTTCATATCACCTTCCCTTGAAATGGTCAAATCCTACGAAATCCTTGTCCGAACCGTTCCAGACAATCGAGTTCCCTTCGACAGTCCTGCCTATCACGGTATGCGCCACAGGCGCTTCGATGCCCGGCGCGACGGTGAAAAGGAGTTCGTAATCCTCACCTCCGCCCACGGCAAAATCATACGGGTCCGACCCGCAGGCCCGGCAGTACGAGGCAAGTTCTCCCGACATCGGAATCCGGCCCGTATCTATTGAAAATCCGACCCCCGACGCTTCCATAATGCGCCTCAAGTCGGAGCCGATGCCGTCCGATATGTCCATCATCGCGTGAACGCCACCGCATCCGGCCAGGGCGATTCCCTCCCTGATTCTCGGCCGCGGAAGATAGTGGCGGTCCACAAGCGCCCGCGCCGCTTCCGTAAGGTCCCGTCCGTTCAGCACGACGTCCAGCCCCGCCGCAGAGTCCCCGAGGGTCCCGGTAACGCAGACGAGGTCTCCGGGCCGGGCGGCGTCGCGCCTCTTGCATTGTCCGTGCGGCGCTTTTCCCAATACGGTGACACACACGCTCACCCTGTCGGGCGAAGCTGTCGTATCACCTCCCAGAAGCGGGAATCCGTACTCGCGCGACACGTCGCCGAAGCCCCCCATAAATCCGTCAGTCCAGGAATCCCGCAGCCCGGAAGGGATGGAAAGCGCAAGGAACGCCCCGACCGGAGCGCCTCCCATCGCGGCTATGTCACTGAACGAGGACGCAGCGGACTTCCAACCCAACTGATACGGGCTTATACGGTCCATAATGAAATGGGTCCCCTCCATCATCATATCCGTGCTAACCAGCATATCATCCCCTCCCACGGGGATGACCGCACAGTCATCGCCTATGCCCAGCACACCGCCCGGCGCACCGAAAGAGCGCTTCAGTTCCTCTATGAATTCGAATTCACCCTTCATTTCAAAAATCCTTTCAACCGTTCCGCCGCCGCCCGCGGGTTCTCCGCCCCCATAACTGCGCTTACCACCGCGAGCCCGTCGGCCCCGGCCGCAACGACCTCCGCCGCATTGCCCACGTTTATTCCACCTATCGCCACCAGCGGGCGGGAGGTCATCGCCGCGGCCCGCCTCAGGCCTTCCAGCCCGAAAGGAGGAGCCGTATCCGTCTTGGTGGGGGTTGAGAACACGGGCGACACTCCGAAATAATCCACGTCGCCATTGTCCTTCCAGGCCTCCAATTGTCCGAGACTCTCCACCGACAATCCGATGACGGCATCGGGACCAAGCAGCCGGCGCGCATCCGCAACGGCCATATCGGACATCCCCAGATGGACTCCGTCCGCGCCGCAGGCAAGCGCCACGTCAACCCTGTCGTTTATTATCAGCGGCACTCCGTATGGAGCAAGCGCAGCCTTCATACGCCGTCCAAGCCCGACGAAGCGGCGCGTATCCGCCTCCTTCTCGCGGAGCTGCACTATGGTGACGCCGCCCCTGACAGCTTCCACGACCACTTCGACAAGGTCCCTGCCGGCACAAAACCGGCTGTCGGTAACAAGATACAATCCAAGCGAAGACCTATTCATACCTCAACTCCCTTTCCGTCTCCGCGGGATCAAGATTTGAAAGCGCGTCCAGAAAATTTACCGCGAAGGAACCGGGCCCCGCGCTCACCGCCTCCGCCTTCCTGCCGGCGAGCCCCATAACGCCCATCGCGCAGGCCGCCGCCGTGAGAGCATCACTTTCCACGGCCAGGAATGCGGCAATCGCAGCGGAGGCGGAGCAGCCCATAGCCGTCACCCTGCCCATAAGCGGGCTGCCGTCGGCTATGCGCACCAGTCTACGGCCATCAGTTATGCAATCCACCGCCCCGCTCATACACACAACCGCGCCGGTCCGGGCTGAGAGCCGCATCGCAGATTCGACGCCATCCGCCGGGGTCTCCGGAGAATCCATCCCCCGCTGTCGGGCAGGCACGCCGGCCAGCACCGATATCTCCGCAGCGTTGCCCCTTATGACTGCGGGGGCAAAGCCCCCGACAAGTTCGTGACAGGCATCCGTCCTGAAGGCGCTGAGCCCGACCCCTGCCGGGTCCAGCACCCAGGGCCTGCCTGTCGCGCGCGCCCTCCCGGCGGCGGAGAGCATCGCCTCGAACTGGCTGCGACCGATACACCCCACGTTGATGACAAGGGCGTCCGACGCATCCACAATCTCCTCCATCTCCGAAGTCTCGGAGGACATCAGCGGCCGCGCCCCGAGGGCATAAAGCACGTTGGCGGAATAGTTCATCGCCACATAGTTCGTTATATTGTGAACCAACGATCCGGACCGTCTCACTGCGGCGAAGTCCGCCGCCAGTCTGCCTTCGGGAATATCCATCGCTTTCATTCTAAACAGGGTCCGCATCGAAATATACATACCCCGTGTACTTCTTCTCCAGGGCCAGGGCGTCAGCCGCCGCCACCATCCTCCGGCGGATTTCGAAGCCTGCGGCGCTTCTCGGCAGGGAATACCTTCGGCGCGTAAGCCCGTCCCCGTCCAGAGGCAGGGCTTCTCCGGCAAAACTCATCCGCGACTCCAGCAGGGAGGTCATATACGCCAGTCTCTTCGGGGACTTGTCCCGTATGCAAACGTCCACCATACGCGAGAACGGCGGCAGTCCGAACTCCTTTCTCTCTGCCATCAGCGACGCCATGTCGGGTTCCCCTCCGTTCAGAATCGACTGCAGCAGAGGGTGCGACGGGCGCTCGGTCTGGATGACAATCCTCTCCGCGTCGATTCGCGCCAGGTCCAGAAAAGTCTTCTCATCGGAGCGGAAATCGTCACGCCCGAGCATCGCGTCTATCTGAAGCACAACCACGAGATCCGGCCTTCCGACCCCTCTCGCCGCGTTGAACACGGACTCAACGCTTATCTCCCCGTTCCTGTCGGGGAACAGCTTCCTTATCTCATCCTCCAACTCCCCCTCGGGTTCCCAGCCCCTTACTACCACCACCTTGCCGGCACATTCGTTTATCATACCGATCGCCACGCGGCTGAAACGCCCCACCATACCGTTCTTGCGCTTCTCGGCGGATATGTCTATCACCTCCGCACTTATCGAAGGTGCGGCCGATCCGGCGTGAAGCGCATACCGCCCCGCCTGCAACGCCAGGGACGTTTCCAGACAGGGAAGCGCCGTTCCGAGTACAATCCGGCAGGAATGAATCCTGGCCAGCATCAGCGCGCAGTCCCTGGCGTTGTACCGCGGGGCGGGCTTTGTCTGCTTGTGGAGCGTATCCTGCTCCTCGTCCACTATGACAAGGCCCAGATTGGAGAATGGCAGGAACAGGGCGCTCCGCGTGGCAAGTATAACCTTCGCCTCCTCACCTTTCCTGACCGTCTCCAGTATATCCCGGCGGCAGGCAACGGTCCTGCGGGAATGATACTCCAGCAGGTCCTGGCCGAAAGCCTTGCGAAGCGGCTTTCTCAACAGGGAGGCCGCCGCCACGTCGGCCGCCAGTATCAGGGTGGTCCTGCCGCCGGCCAGTGCCGCCTCCGCCTCACCGATATAGACCGCTACCCTGTCCCCGCCCCCCAGCACTCCGGGCGCAGGCCTTTCCTCCGCCGGCAGCCGCGGAGCCGCAGGACGGGCCGTCCCCTCTGCGGAGGCCTTCTTCCTCCGCACGGCAGACAGGAGACCGCCCGGACAGGCGGCCTTGAACACGTCCCCCAAAGGGCACATATAATATGATGATATGAACTCCCAAAACTCCATCTCCCGGGCGCTCACTGCCGGCAAGCCGGTATCGCCGGACTCCACGTCCCTTATCCGCGACTCCTCTATGCCGGGATTCACGCCGGTCTCGGCGACAACCCCCAGGTATTTTCTCCCGCTCATCCGCACTTCGACCATATCGCCGCGCCGCACGCCGTCATCGGCGCGGTACGTCGGAAGCCACCGCGGCGTTACCGGAAGTATGACCTTAACATATTGCATCCGAACCCACAATATAGTCAATTTGGCACAAAAATTTGTGAGTTCTCAAAAAATATCTATCTTTGCAGTCCCAAACGGTGTTGTAGCTCAGGTGGTAGAGCAATGGACTGAAAATCCATGTGTCGCCGGTTCAACTCCTGCCAACACCACAAAGGAGCCCGGTTCCGGGCTCTTTTCAAAGGGGCATTAGCTCAGCTGGTAGAGCGCTTGCATGGCATGCAAGAGGTCAGGAGTTCGAATCTCCTATGCTCCACGAAAAGCTCGGCATTCGCCGGGCTTTTTTCGTGGAGCAAAAGCCTCGCTGCGCAAGGCTTTGCTTTCAATGTCGAGGGGCTCTGCCCCTCTAATACCCCGCGGCCTTTGTGCTCATGTATTTGCCCACGCAAATACCGCAGTCGGCCGGCGCGCTGATGCGCGCTTCGCACAGACCTGCCGTTATAAAGTTCAGGCAGGTGGACATTCTGGGTGATAAAATCACTGCAACCGATTGTTGCCATCCCCCCCAACTTCTATGGTGGTAAAGATAAAGGCAGCCCTCGGAACTGTTCGGGATATATTATGCGGTTTGAAACGAAAAAGCCGAGCCGATTTCTCGCCCCGGCAATGCCAGTATTGGATCACACAGGTCGGCCTGTGCCTTTATAGTTCGTCGTCATTTGCGGCTGATTGCTTCTGGTAAAGCTCAATATTTATGTATTCAATTTGTACATATCGACGGTAGGGACCACCCAAGGAACGAGACCGTTCGTTACTTATCATAACGGCCATTCCATTTGAACCGAAATATACGGTTCTAAAATTTCCATCATCATCCTTCTTCTCATCCCTAGCACCATACTTTTCGTCGAGTTTTTCTTTGAGACCTTCATACTGATTCTTTGCATCTCTCTCATTGTCTGTTCCGTAATCTCCAAAACTATCGTAGGCATTAAACAAATAGAACTTACCATCACTCGTACACATAAAGTTTGCAAAATCCCACTTGCTTCCTGCGAAATAAAGGTCTGTGAAAGCGTTTATTATTGTATTCGGCTCTCTTTCCTCTTTGCCAAAAGTGCCTTTTGATCCAACAGCATATTTTATTTGAGAAGATGTGAGCTTATCTCCCATCTTCAACCCAAAGAAGGTGTCTTGAATTGGGGCTGTCCCTTTCAACAAGGAAGAATCGCCCTCTCTTGCGACGAGTGCATAAAAAAGCCCACCTTCGTTTTTGGCCTTTACCGTAATGAATGCGAGCTCGTTACTTGCCCACATTTTAAATGAGCCTTTTGTGTTAGCAAGCATATCAAATCCCATCTGCTCAAAATCCACATCATCCATATCACTGATTGAAGCTCCCATCTTCTCGGAAACTATGCTATCAAGTTTTGCAGATAAAATGGATGGCATATATTTTTCGGTGACTCGATCTGGAATAATAGCATAAATAAACGGAGAGGCATTCTCTTCCATAAATAGCGCAATTGTGACGCAATCATAATCTCCAACTCTCAAATCATCCAGCACATAAAAAGGGCACTGAAAGGTCATTGATGCGACGAGAGAATCTGTCTTTGGAAGAATTCGTGAGGCATATTTTGCTTCAAACTGTTTGCTCGATAACTTCCAATTATATGAGTCTACGAAGGAGAATAAATCACCCCTCGTTTGGGCCTGCATGATTACTGAGAGGGTAGTCAATGCAATTATGGTAGCGATTCGTTTCACAATAAGTGCAGTAAGGCTCACAAAGTTATAAACATTTTTCAATGCATCAAAAAGGCCGGACCCTCCAGCCTGGCCACGAGCGCAGAATAGTCCTTGATTTTCGGGGCGGCCTCGTCCAAAATGGTCCGGACATCAATTTTCTCTTTCCCGGCCTCCTTGAACATAGCCAGCAGGTCGTACGCTTTCGTAACATCGACCTGCTGCATCAGTATGGTGATATCGCTTCGCGTCAGCATAGATCCATCAGAATATTTCACAGTTCCACAGCATCCTCAGGAAGTCATTGATATAAAGGAGTTCGATCTCTCCTGAAGGCCTTGTGATGGGGTCAAGCGACACGAGGATGAGCCTGCAGTCAGGATGTTCTTCCTTGAAGGCTTTCAATCCATTCTTATGGCGGGACTTGACCTCCTCGCTGGACTTGATTTCTATGGCAACCTTTGCATCGCCGATTACCGCATCGACTTCCTGGTTGTTGTAGGTATGCCAGTAGGAAATCTTCTCTCTGCGACGATAGTACCCGCGGTAGGCTATGATTTCCTGCATTACATAATGTTCAAACGCATGGCCATAGTCATCCGAGCCTCTCCGGAGGTTATGCCGCCCCATCAGGTAGTTTGTCAGTCCCACATCAAAATAGTAGAACCTGGGAGCCTGGACCACCTTCCGCTTTACGACCTTCGTGAAGGCCGGAATCTCATATCCCATCAGAGTATCTTTCAGAATCTGATAGTAAGCCTTGACGGTCTTAGCCGCAACACCGCAGTCGCTGGCGATATTGGCATAGTTGATCATCTCACCGTCGGAAATGGCGGCTGCTTCCATAAACTGTTCAAAGGCTTCGACATCCTGGACGGCGGCTTCGTCACGGATTTCCTCACGGAGATAGACTTCCACGTATCCTTCCAGACGGTCTGTAGCATCATCGACCATATAATGACGGGGAATCATACCGTTCTGGACGGCCTTGTCTATCTGGAAGTCAGAGACTTCCTTCCAGACCAACGGGAACAGTGTCCTGGGATTCGCCCTCCCACCGAGCGTGTTGGCCCCGGATTTCTTGAGCTTCCGGGCGCTCGAACCGCTGAGAATGAAATGCAAGCCTCGGTTCACCATCAGCCAATGGACGGCATCCAGCAGTTCGGGCACTTTCTGGATTTCATCTACAATCACCAGCGTTCCGGCAGGCTTGGCAAGCAGCGCTTCCCTGAATGAGTCCGGGTTGCGCTTGAACGCCTTGCGGACCGAATCAATCAGCAAATCATAGTAGATGGCATCCGGGAAACGCTCCTGCAGGAGGGTGGACTTACCCACCTGGCGTGCCCCAAAGAGGAACATTCCTTCATCCAGTTGGTTCTCTATGTCGAAAATTCGCTTATACATCGTTCATTAGAATTTATGGAGGTTAGGTCCGATTTTCCTATGAAATTCGGGAATCCGGGTACAAATTTAATAAAGTTCATTGGAATATCAAGTGCCCGGTTGAAAAAAGTCTTACTGCTTCAGTGCCTCATCAAACAGTTTCATTGCATCGACCTTGGTCTTCTCTGCAATATAAGGCTTCATGGCCTGGTAGTCTGAGTGGCCGGTCCATTTCATCACCACCTGCGGCGGAATGCCGATGGAAAGGGCGAAGCAGATGAAAGTGCGGCGGCCGGCATGGGTGCCGATCATCTCATATTTCGGAAAAGTCTCTTCGACACGTTGGCCAGCACGGTCGTAGGTCTTCATCGTAGTAATGCACATCGTATTCCCATCGATGTCCTTCCGCTTCAGGTTAGCCATGTCGGAGTAGCGCAGCGAAGTGAAAGCACAGAAACAGTCCCGGGCCTTGGCTAGACCACCGACATCTTCCACTGTCTTTTCTTATTCCATCCCATACATATCCTTGAGCTTGACAACGGTCCCGTTCCCGGGAATCTGGAAATGGTATAGGTGCATAAGTTCCTCCCTTGTCAGGAAAATAACCGGCTTCTCCAGTACCTTCAATTTGGCCCGATGGCGCTTGCCGGGTCTTATTATCCACACTTTAGCAAATTCCGCACACTGGCCCGAAACCGCAAATATGGAATCCTATGCTCCACAATTTCCCCCTCTTGTTTCAAGGAATTCGAAGTCCCCGGATGCGGGGGCTATTATGAAGTCCGTGCAGTCCGCCGGCACCAGCACCGCCTCCCCGGCGGAAAGCTTCACCTCTTCCCTTTCACCGGATTGGACGGCAATCGACCCCGAACCGCGCAAAGCGACATAGAGGATGAACCCGTCCGACTCCCCCGTCAATACGTGCAGGGGACTTGAAGTGGAGAAACGGCTGACCGTAAACTCGTACCCTTCCGCAAGGACACACCCTTCCGCACCGCCGCCAGCCCTGCATACCGCAGCGGACGATTTCCCGAGGCAGATGAAGTCGAGCGACTCCTCCAGGGAAAGGGACCCGTCGAATTCGTCCAGTTCCAGAGGCCTGCCCCAGTTGTGGATGCGGAAATCCAGCGGGGAACTCTCCGCAACCTCCAGCACGGTCATCCTCCCGAAAGCGGCGTGGGCCATACCGGGCTCGATTACAAGGCAGGACCCGGCCTTCACCGGCATTTCCTTCAGGAGCGGCCTGACCTCATTGTGGCGGCAGGCCATATAGAGTTCCTCGGCGCCGACCTCCCTTCCGAAGCCGCAGGCCACGCTCGCGCCCGGCCCGGCCTCAACCACGTACCAGACCTTCCTCTTGCCGAGAAAGTCGTACCTCTGCCGTGCCGTTTCGTCCGACGGGCACACCGTGAGCGGCATCATCCCGTCAACGTCAAGTCTTTTGACACATACCGGGAACTGCCTCCCGAAATACTCGAATATGCGCCCGCCCACTATGCGGTCGTTATACATCTCCATCAACTCCCCCAGAGTCGCCGCGGCCAGCCAGCCGTTCGCCACCTCGGAGTCGGCATATCCCAAATCGGCCGCCAGAAAGGTCTCTCCCGGGTCCAGGGACAGCGGCGCCAGCCTGAACGGATACAGTTTTCTATCTTCGTCGTTCATATTTCTTCAAAAATTCCTCTATTATGTCAACCCTGGCCGCGAACACCGGATAGTCCAGGGTCGTGAAGCCGTCGGTGGTCCTGTTGGTGTTCATCGTCACCCCCGACGTGAAGACCACCGCATTGACGCCTGCCGACACGAATACGGTATGATCCCCTATCCTGCGGTAGAACAGTTCGGTGAAATCCCTGCTCTGGTAATAGTCGAAATAGACGTGGATGTCGTGGCGCGCGCATATCTCCTCCAGCACGGCCGAGGCGGGCTTGCCGGCGCACGCGCACTGCTTCGCGCCGAGCGCTATCAGAAATTCCGGCCAGGTCCTGTGGACGGGAGCCAGCGTGGTCCCGATGCAGTCCAGGTTGACCACAAGCCGCGGGCGCCTGCCCTTCAAGGTAGTCTGCAACAAGTCGGCCGCACCCCCGTAACGCATAAGACGGCAGTCCAGGAAAGCTATCACGAAATCGCCCTTCAGCGAAGGAGCAATCTCCAGCAGCGCCGCCACCCCGGAGGCGTTCGCGTCCGCGCCGGGGAAAAGCCTGCCGTCCGCAACTCCGTACCCGTCATAGCCCGCTATGACCACCACCGGGTCGGAGGCGCCGCCGTCCACCACGACGTTCCTGCCGATGATTTGATTGCCGTCGGCATCCGCACACACGAACGCGTGCGCTTCCGCCTTCAATCCCCTGCCCTCCAGCGTACGGATTATGTACGAGCACGCCTCCACTGAGCCGGGCGTCCCGGACCTGCGCCCCGCGCAGATGGAGTCGGAGAGGAACTCCACGTGCCTTTCCAAAGCCTGCGGACGGTCGGGGGAAAATACGGCGGCTCCGGCCTCCCCTGCAAGCAGAAGTGAAATTAAGGTCAGTTTTATACTGATTTTAGGCACGATTGATGTATATTTGCAAGGATACAAAGATAATGAAAAAGATTCTCCTTGCCATACTGTTTGCAAGTCTGTCCTGTCCGGCCCTTCTGGCCCAATATGACAAGGACGTATTCGAGATACGCGGACGCACCGCCCTGCAGGACGGCAAGTACGCGAAGGCAATGGAAAGTTTCAACATTCTGGCCAGGCTCGACACCACCGACTACTGGAACTATTTCTACCGCGGCATAGCGAAATACAATCTGGGAGACCTGCGCGGAGCCCAGAGCGATTTCGACCGTTCGGTAAGGCTCAATCCGGTGTTCACCAACGGCTATCATTACAGGGCCATAGTCAAGAGCCGCTTCGGGATGCACGACGAGGCGCTGGCCGACCTGGAAAAGGCAATATCGTTGCGCCCCGGGTTCATCGGCCTCTACTACAGCCGCGGAGTGACCTACTTCCTTGCCAGACGCTTCGAAGACTCCCTCTCGGATTTCGACAGATACATAAAGCAGGAGCCTTCCGACCCTTCGGCCTACCTGAACAGGGGCGCCTGCAAACTCTTCCTCTCGGATACCCTGGCCGCCCTCGACGACTACAACAAGGCCATCAGGCTCGACCGCTTCGAGAGCGAGGGCTATGTCCGCCGCGCAAGGCTCTATGCAATGATGGAGAAGTACCCGGAGGCCATCACCGACCTCAACCAGGCCATACAGCTCGATGACGGCAACACGTTCGCATATTTCAACAGGGCCCTGCTCCACTTCGACCGCAAGGAATACGTCGAAGCCATGTCGGATCTCGACCGCGTGCTCGAGGAAGAGCCGGGGAATGCCCTGACCCTATACAACCGCAGCCTGATAAAGGCGCAGCTCTCCGACTTCGAGGGCGCGCTGGACGATATGGACAGGGTCATCAACATCAATCCGGGCAACGTCCTGGCCTATTTCAACAGGGCCTCCTACCTTATCGAGATGAAGCGCTACAACAGCGCCGTCGCCGACTATGACAAGGCCATAGAACTCTATCCCGACTTCGCAAAGGCATACCTGAACCGTTCGTACGTCAAAAGCCTGCTCGGCCGGAACGCCGAGTCAAAGAAGGACTATGAAACGGCGCAGAAGAAAATAAAGGAGTACAAGAACAGGGGCGGCGCCGACGTACAGTTCGCCGACACGACAAGGCAGTTCAACGCGCTCATAGCCCTCGACGCGGACTTCGCGAAGAAGGACTTCGACAACGAACTCCTCCAGCACCGCGACATCGACATAAGGCTCAAGCCCCTCTACCGGTTCGTGCTGTGCGCCAGCCGCGAGGAAGGCGTCACGGCGCTGTCGCGCCAGTATGAGAACGCCCTTATCAAACGCTTCATAGACAATGTGTCGGTACCGGTGAAGATTTCCAGCGGCGAAATGCCGCAGGGAGCCGTGGAAAGCACCCCGGGGACGGCTCTCGGGCCCGGGGAGATATACTTCATCCAGGGGCTCCAGTTCCTCCGCGAGAAGCAGTACACGAAGGCCCTTGCCCAATTCGACCGGGCCTGCGACGCCGCCGGCGACACGGAGTCGCGTGACCTCTACTCGAAGTACTACAAGGCGTTCTACCTGCTCAACAGGGGCGTCCTGCGTGCTGAAATGATAGAATTCATAGCCTCGATGCAGAACAGCGTACAGACTCTCAATATGGATGACAAGGGTGCGACCCGCACCCGTCTGGGGGACCATACGGACCGCAGCTACGACTACTCCGAAGCCATAGCCGACATCTGCGCCGCAATATGTATCCTGCCCGAAATACCCTATCTTTACTTCAATCTTGGGAATCTCCACTGCCTGTCCTCGGAGCCAGTGAGCGCCATCTCCGACTATACGAAGGCAATAGAACTTTATCCCTATATGGGCGATGCCTACTTCAACAGGGGTCTTGTCCAGATTTACATCAAGGAGACCGAGAAGGGGTGCATCGACCTGTCCAGAGCGGGAGAGTTAGGCGTTGCCGACGCCTACAGCGTCATTTCCAAATACTGCAAGGATGAGAACGGGGATTAGTTTCCAGAGTTTTTCCTCGGGCAGTTGCGGGAACTGCTATCTTCTGGGATCAGCGGACAGCGGAGGCCGGATGAGCGACGCCGTCATCATAGACGCCGGAGTAAGCCCGCGTACGGTGAAGAGGGTGATGACGTCGGAGGGCCTGGACACGGGCTGCATCCGGGCCGTCCTGGTCACCCACGACCATTGTGACCACATCCGTTCGCTCGGCTCCTTCTGCAAGCATTTCCATCTTCCCGTCATCGTGCCGGAAAGACTGGGCGACATACTTTCCTCGCATCCCCTGACAAGAGACCATTTCAGTGAAGTGCGCTCCGACATCGCGCCCGGGGAGAAGCGCGAAATAATCGGGGGAAGGCTTTACGCCTCCTTTTTCGAAGTGCCCCACGACGCCGGGTACACGGTAGGATACGACATCCTCTTCGACAACCACCGATTCGTGATTGCCACGGACTGCGGAGCCGTCACCGACGAACTGATGCGGGCCGCGTCCTCGGCCGGTACGGTAGTCATAGAATCCAACTATGACGAGGATATGCTTTTTGACGGCAACTATCCGGAAGAACTCAAGGAGCGCATAGCGGGAGGACACGGCCATATCTCCAACGCAGAGTGCGCCGACGCTGTCAGGGGCTTTCTGCACGAAGGCCTGAAAAACGTCTTCCTGTGCCACCTCAGCCAGAACAACAACACACGCGAATTGGCGCTGGAATCAGCCCTGAAGGCGGTGGAAGATGCGCCTGTAAGGGTGATCGCCCTGCCTCGCGAGACTCCGTCGCCGCTTTTTAATTTGTAAGCAAATTCCTATCTTTGCCCGCCTATGAAAGAATTCTGGAAAGTCCTCAAAAGATACCTTCCTCCATATATGGGCTATGTGGGAGGCTCGGTGGTGATGAACCTGCTGGCCGCAGTACTGAACGTATTCTCGTTCTCCCTGCTGATTCCCATCCTGAAAATTCTCTTCAACGTGGGCAGCCAGAGCTATGAGCTCATCCCCTGGTCGGAAGTCAATTCGTTTGCCGACCTGACCAACAATGCCTACCACTATGTGGTCGGATTCATAGCCGTTTACGGCCACAACCGCGTACTTCTGGGCCTTTGCCTTGTGTTCTGCTGCATAGTGCTCCTGAAGACGGCCTGCTACTTCGGCGCCGCCGCAGTGATGGTCCCGATAAGCACGGGGGTGGTCAAGGATATGAGGATGGAGATTTACCGCAAGATTCTCTCCCTTCCGATAGGATTCTTTTCGCAGGAGCGCAAGGGAGACATCATATCGAGAATAAGCGGAGACGTACAGGAGGTTGAGACCTCCATCACGGCAACTATCCAGATGCTCATCAAGAACCCCATTCTCATCATAATATATGTCGGGGTACTCTTCGTGATGTCCTGGAAGTTGACGCTCTTCACGATTGTGTTCGCGCCGCTTGTGATTGCGATAATGAGCTCCATCGGCAAGAGGCTGAAGGCCGACTCGCAAGAGGCCCAGACCTTCTGGTCGGACACGATGAGCCAGGTCGAGGAGACGCTGGGCGGCCTGCGCGTCATCAAGGCCTTCCTTGCCGAGCGCAAGATGGAGAACCGCTTCGAGCAGGTGACGGAGAACATGAGGGCGAAGCGGACGAAAGTCTCCGTGCGCCAGGCAAGCGCCCACCCGGTCAGCGAGCTGCTCGGCTCCATAATGATTGCCATAGTGCTCTGGTTCGGCGGCACGCTTATTCTGGGCGAGTCGGCAGTCATCGACGCTCCCGTGTTCCTCGCCTATCTGGCTATCCTGTATAGTGTCATCCAACCCATAAAAGACCTCGCGCAGGCGGCTTACGGCATCCCGAAGGGGTTGGCGTCGATGGAGCGAATCGACGTCATCCTCCAGGCGGAGAACCCCATAACCCAGAAGCCGGACTGCATCGAAGCCGTCCAGTTCAAGGACAGCATTGAGTTCAGCCACGTCTCATTCCGATACACGGACGGCGACCGCGAGATACTCCACGACATCAATCTCCGTATCCCGAAAGGCAGCACGGTGGCGATTGTCGGGGCCAGCGGGGCGGGCAAATCCACGATGGTGGACCTCATACCGCGGTTCTATGACGTCACCTCCGGGGCCATCCTCATCGACGGGGTGGACATCAGGGACCTTAGCCTGAACAGCCTGCGGGCGTTGATGGGCAATGTCAATCAGGATTCAATCCTGTTCAACGATACGATATTCAACAATATAGCATTCGGTGTGGAGAGCCCGTCCGCCGCGGCGGTGGAGAACGCCGCAAAGATTGCCAATGCCGATGAGTTCATTTCAGCGAAGGAGTCCGGATACGGCGAGAGTGTGGGAGATCGCGGATGCAGGCTTTCAGGGGGGCAGCGCCAGAGAATCAGCATAGCCAGAGCCATCCTCAAGAACCCTCCCATACTCATCCTGGACGAGGCTACGGCCTCGCTTGACACCGAGTCCGAAAAGACAGTCCAGGAAGCCCTGGACAACCTGATGCAGTCACGCACAACCATTGCCATCGCCCACAGGCTCTCGACCATACGCAACGCAGACCTCATAGTCGTGCTTGACGAGGGCCGCATAGTCGAAAGCGGCCGTCACGAAGAACTTATGAAACTTGGAGGATACTACCGCAAACTGCACGATATGCAGGCCCTCTGACGGATATGGCGCGCAAAAAGACACTTCTGTTCGCACGTCTCCTGTTCATCGCATATATGTTCGGGGTCGGATACGTCTGCTTCGCCCACATCGGACCGGACAGCATCCCGCATTTCACCCTGTTCGGCATAAGGTCCGACAAATACGTCCACTTCCTGCTTTTCGTACCTTTCGCAATCCTTCTATACTTCTCGTTCGGAAGCCATTCGAAGAGGTGGCAGGAATCATTGAAAATAACCGTCGGGCTTGTCCTGTTGGGAGCGGTAGTCGCAGCGGCTACCGAATACGTCCAGGGACTTCTCCCTTACAGGAGCCGCGACATTCACGACCTATATGCCGACTGGCTTGGGGTCGCCGCAGGAGCAGTACCCGTCCTGCTTACCGACCTGAAAGCCCACAGACATAAAAAATCAAGCATATGACCCGTTCCTCCATCTTTTTCACCGCTACGGCGGTCGCCCTGACGCTCTGTCTTTCATCCTATGCCGCCGCCCCCGACCACAAGGAACTTTCCGACACGCTCGGCGTCATTATGGGAAGCCGCACCGGGCTCGCTCGCAACAAACTGAAACTCAAAAAGATACTTGTCCGCAGCGGGAAGAGCGACTTCTATTTCGACTCCAACCTGGGAGGATACAAATGGGATGAGGCCTCTATAAGCGGATTCAAGGACATTCTCCACGACCTGACCGGCAGGAAGGTCGGGACAGTTTTCGCCGGGAGGAACACGCTGGACGAGCTGATCACCCCGACCGTGAGCAATGACGGCGCCGCACGCAAATACCGCTTTTCGTCCAGGAAAGACCCACGGGGCGTCAACTTTGTCAGCCGCCTGGACGCACCTTTCTTCAAGAAAGGTCTGAGCGGACGGCACATCAGCCTCTGGAACAGCCACGGGCGCTATTATGACAACGACAACAACGTATGGACCTGGCAGCGCCCCACCTTCTTCGGCACCGTGGAGGACCTTTTCTCATACTGCTTCGCGTTCGAATATCTTGCCCCGATGCTGGAGAATGCCGGCGCATATGTCCTCTCCCCCAGGGAAAGGGACACCAACCGCGACGAATATGTCTGCGACAACGACCCGGCCTTCACCGGGGGGAGAGACGAGGGGATGAGGAAGGAAGGGACCTACAGAGAGGAAGGCCAGTGGCACCCCGACGGCCCCGGATTCTCCGATTCGAAGCCCCGCTATGCCATTGACGACAATCCGTTCGCGACAGGTACGGCGAGATACGCGAACTGCGTGGGCGCAAAGGAGCCTACCGCCAGCGCGGAATGGAGCGCAGATATCAGGAAAAGGGGCGAGTACGCCGTATATGTATCCTACAAGTCAAACGCAAGGAGCAGTTCCTGCGCCCACTATACCGTCCGTCATCTTGGCGGCACCGCCGAATTCGCCGTTGACCAGCGCAAGTGCGGAAGCACCTGGGTATATCTGGGGACCTTCGAATTCGAAGGCAGGGCGGTCGTCACCCTGGACAACTCCACCCCGGAAGGATACCGTTCGTCGCGGAATATGCTCGTAAGCGCCGATGCCGTCAGAATAGGCGGAGGGATGGGCAAGGTGGAACGCGGCCCCTCACCCGACGAACTCTCCACTTCCGGGTTGCCCGCCTTCGCCGAAGGTGCCATTTACCCTTCGGTATGGGGAGCGACGCTGAGTCCGGTGGCTATGAAATGGGAGAGGGAATATGTACAGGATTATGTACTGCGGGGTGCGTGGACTACTCTTATGAAGGAAGAGAAGGGCATCCCCGTCGACCTGTCTCTTGCCTTCCACACCGATGCCGGCATTATGGGCGCCGACAGCACGGTGGGCACGCTGGCCATCTAGACACTTGTCTGCCAGGGGTCCCGCAAGTTCGGAGACGGTACGGACAGGATGTGCTGCAGGGCCCTGTCCGACATCATACTCACACAGATTACCGAAGACATCCGTTCGGAGTTCAATCCCACCTGGGGTCGCAGGATGGTGCAGGACAGGAGCCTCAGCGAGAGCCGTACGACGGGAGTGCCGGGTATGCTTCTGGAGATGCTCAGCCACCAGAACTTCGAGGATATGAAATACGGGCTCGACGCCTCGTTCCG
Source organism: Bacteroidales bacterium (assembly GCA_024401995.1). GTDB lineage: Bacteria > Bacteroidota > Bacteroidia > Bacteroidales > UBA932 > Cryptobacteroides. The sequence continues at coordinate 5,122 of JAKSJZ010000017.1, read as the reverse complement.
TTTCGCGGCGAGCCGGGCCGTCTACAAGGGCATACTCAAGTTTCTCAGTCTCCAATACGGATGTCCCTACGCGGTACAGCCGCTGCCCGTGAAAAATTTCTCCGCCACCTTCGGCGTGCAGCCGGACAGGGTTATGCTCCGCTGGGAGCCGCGAACGGACCCTCTCGAACCGACTGCCGTCGCGAACAGCTATCTGGTGCGCACGAGAATCGACGGCGGAGGTTTCGATGACGGTGTGGTCGTGAAGGACACCTCCGTCACTCTGGATATAGAGCCGGGGCACGTCTACAGTTACGAGGTCACTGCCGTCGGCGAAGGGGGCTACAGCTTCCCTTCCGAAATACTCTCCGTGGGCGAGGCTCCCGGAGCGTCAAGGACAGTGCTGATAGTCAACGGCTTCGACAGGGTCGGCGGCCCGGCAGCGATGAACGGCTCGGAGTATGCCGGCTTCAACTATCTGGAAGACAGCGGCGTACCGTACAGGAAGACCGTCTGCTACACCGGCCAGCAATACGAATTCAGGCGCGACGCCGTGCTTGTGAACGACGTGTACCCCGGATTCGGAGCATGCGAAGACACGTATGCGGGGCGTATCTTCGCCGGCAACAGCTTCGACTATCCCTCCGTCCACGGCAAGGCCCTGCTCGAGTCGGGCATTTCGTTCTGCTCGCAGAGCCGCGACGCCTACACCGCCGCACCGGGCGACTGGGAGGCGATAGACCTGATTCTGGGCAAGCAAATCAGCGACAGGCGCCATACCCTGTTCGCGCCGGAGTTGAAGGCCGCCCTTGAAAACCACGTCTCAAAGGGAGGCATACTGGTGCTGTCCGGCTCGGCCATAGCCTCCGACCCGGGCGCCAGAGGCTGGACCGAAAAGGCCCTCGGCTACAAGATGACCGACTCGCACGCCGGAAGGGACGGGCTGGTCAAGTCCCCGTCCGGAATATCATACGAATTCAGCCACACCCCCAATCCGGACTGCTACAGCGTCGAGAACGCCGACGGCGTCGCTCCTTCCGGGCTCAAGGGCAGAATCATCCTGCGCTATCAGATGCGCGGCGTATCCGCCGCCGTCCGCACACGGTTCCACTCCGGAGCCGTGGTGACTGCATTCGGCTTCCCCCTTGAAACACTTTCGGACAGGGAGTTCATGAAAACCCTCCTGTCCGAAAGCGTCAAATAAATTCCAGCCGCAGGCTATGCCTTGCCGTTGGAGCCGAGAACGTTCACAATCTTGTGGGTGTAGAGCTCTACCATAAGGTCGCGTGCGGGACCGCAGTACTTGCGGGGATCGAACTCGCCGGGCTTCTCCGTGAAGACCTTGCGGACGGCAGCCGTGAAAGCCAGACGGGAGTCGGAATCGATATTGATCTTGCATACGGCGCTCTTGGCGGCCTCGCGGAGCTGCTCTTCGGGGATACCTACAGCATCGGGAAGTTTTCCACCATTGGCATTGATGATATCCACATACTCCTGAGGCACCGAAGATGAGCCGTGAAGCACAATCGGGAAGCCGGGGAGCTTCTTCTCGACCTCGTGAAGTACGTCGAAGGCAAGCGGAGGAGGAACGAGACGTCCGGTCTTGGGGTCGCGGGTGCACTGCTCGGGCTTGAACTTGTAAGCGCCGTGGCTGGTACCGATTGATATGGCAAGAGAGTCGCAACCGGTACGGGTGGCGAAGTCGATCACCTCCTCGGGCTTGGTATAATGGGACTCCTCGGAAGACACCTCGTCCTCGACGCCGGCGAGCACTCCGAGTTCGGCCTCAACCGTGACGTCATACTTGTGGGCATACTCCACGACCTTCTTCGTGAGGGCTATGTTCTCCTCGTAAGGCAGGGATGACCCGTCAATCATAACGGAAGAGAATCCGAAATCGACGCAGCTCTTGCATAGTTCGAAACTGTCACCGTGGTCGAGGTGAAGGCAAATCTGGGGCTTTTCCCATCCGAGCTCCTTGGCATACTCCACGGCTCCCTGGGCCATATAGCGCAGAAGGGTCTGGTTCGCATAGTTGCGGGCGCCCTTGCTTACCTGGAGAATAACCGGAGACTTCTCCTGAGCGGAGGCCTTGATGATGGCCTGGAGCTGCTCCATATTGTTGAAATTGAAGGCGGGAATAGCATATCCGCCCTTGACGGCCTTTGCGAACATCTCACGGGTGTTGACAAGACCAAGATCCTTGAATGATACCATAATGTTATAAGAGTATTGTGTAACTTTCTTACAAATCTTACAAATTTAACTATTTTTGCGAAAATAATCCTAGTATGCCACAGGGAAAAGTCATAATTTTCTCAGCGCCTTCCGGTTCCGGAAAGAGCACCATAGTCAATCATCTGCTGGCTCTCCACCCGGAATTCGAGTTCTCGGTGAGCGCGACGTCGAGGGCTCCCAGGGGCAGAGAGAGAGACGGGGTGGAATACCATTTTATGGATGCCGGGAGTTTCCGCAGACTGATTGCGCAGGATGCCTTCGTAGAATACGAGGAGGTTTATGCCGACCATTTCTACGGCACTCTCAAGAGCGAGGTGGAGCGCATCTGGGCCAAGGGCAACGTCATCATCTTCGACGTGGACGTGAAGGGCGGCGCGAACCTGAAGCGCTATTTCAAGGATGCCGCTCTCTCCATCCTGATTGTGCCGCCCAGTATGGAGGAACTGCGCAGAAGACTGGAGAAAAGGGCCACGGACAGCCCGGAGGCGATAGAGGAAAGACTTGCGAAGGCCGGCTCGGAACTGGAATTCGCCCACGGCCGGTTCGACGTCGAGATACTCAACGACGACCTGCCGACGGCGTTTGCGGAAGCCGAAAAGACGGTGGACAAATTCCTCGGAATATGAAGATAGCTGTTTACTCGGGCTCCTTCAACCCCCTCCACATAGGGCACCAGGCCATAATGGAATACCTGACCGGAGCCGCCGAATTCGACTGGGTTTATCTGGTGATATCACCGCAGAGCCCGTTCAAGGACCCCTCCAACCTGAAAACCGGGGAGCAGCGGTATCAGGATGCGGTTGCAGCGGTGCGCCGCCATCCCGAACTTCACGTATGGGTGGACGACATCGAGTTGTCGATGGCCCCGCCGCACTATACGATAAGGACGCTGGACGCCCTGAAGAAAAGGGAGAGTTCCAACGACTTCACCCTTGTGATAGGAGCCGACAACCTGGCCTGCTTCAAGGAATGGTCCGGGTACAGGCGTATCCTGCGCGAATACGGGGTCATAACCTACCCGCGTCCCGGCTTCGATGCCGACAGCCTCTGCCGCAATCTTATGGCGGAGGACCCGGAATACCGCATATCCATCATCCGCGCGCCTATGGTCAACGTCTCCTCGACAGTTATCCGCGAGGGTCTTCAGCAAGGCACGGATATCTCCGACCTGCTTATGTAGGCCGAAATACAGTCAACGACGTCATGAAAACGATACTCATTACGGGAGGTGCAGCGGGCATAGGGGCTGCAAGTGTAAGAAAGTTCATCGCCCAGGGCTGGAACGTGGGCTTTATGGACATCGACGCCAGGGAGGCGGAGACTCTGGAAAAAGAACTGGCCGTCCCCGAAAGGCTGCTTTTCGTCAAGGGTGACACCCGCAGGAAAGGCGACATCCGCAAGGCCGTGGCTGCCGTTACGGAATACTTCGGAGCCCTGGACAGCGTCTTTGCCAATGCCGGCATCCACCGCAGCGACACCATTCTGAACATAAGCGACGAAGAACTGGACCTTATGATTCAGACCAACATCTACGGTACCGTCAATACGCTGCGCGAAGCGGTGCCTGAGATCATAAAGGCCGGCAAGGGTTCGATTGTCATCAACGTCTCCGACCAGTGGTTCGTGGGAAAGGCCCACAGCTTCGCCTACGGGCTCACAAAGGGAGCGCTGGGGCAAATCACCAGAAGCCTGTCCATAGACCTGGCCCCGTACAACATCAGGGTCAACGCAATATGCGCCTCCACCATAGCGACACCTATGGTTGACGGCATTTTTGAGAGAGCCGCCGCCACAAACGGCTGCACGGCGGAAGACTGCTGGCGCGAGGAGAACGCCCTGTTCGCCCGCGGGACGTGCGGCACTCCGGAAGAAGTGGCCGAGATGGTATATTTCCTTGCATCCGATGCCTCAAGCTTCTGCACCGGAGGCCACTACCTGATAGACGGCGGCCTGGTGGCAAAATAAACCTGTTCGGGGGTACAAATAAAGAAATCTTTTGGAATTGTCCGAAATGCTTTCCTACATTTGTATCGTATGATAAACTATGAGAAGATATGAAGATAAGTTGCAGTCTATCAAGCAAGTCCGACAAGGCCACGGGATGCAGTGAGATACTCCTCAGAATGGTTGTCGGCAAAATTAATGGCAAGTCGGTTGCCATTCGCGCCAAGTCCGGCATCTGGGTACCGTCTGACAGGTGGGATTCCAAAAGGGAAAAAATCAACAAAGATGTTCGCAAACGCGTATGCGATGATGAAACAAAGGCGTTGATTTCCAGATTGGATGAGGCCGAAAGGAATCTTAACGAGATAATAGTCAGAATCACTGAAGAATTCAGGTCCACCGATCCCCGGGAAATCGATTCGCAGTGGCTCTCAAAAGTGATTTTTCTTTTTCACCACCCGGAAAAGAACCCCGATGCAAAAGGGTTCTTCCAACTGTCCGACCATTCAATATTCGAAGCTGTACCGGAATGCAGAAAGCCCGTCCCGAGAGGTCAGAATACCATTACCTGCGAGTTCAACAAGATACGCGCATTCTTCAACTGGTGCAGACGCGAGGGTTACACAAAGAATTATCCGTTCGACAATTTTGATATAGCACCGGAATTGTATGGTACACCTATATATAAAGAAAGAACGGGATGCCATCCTCAATGCTGACTTGTATTCATATCCGCAGTTGGCTGTACAACGGGACATCTTCATCTTCCACAGTTGCATCGGATGCCGTGTCAGCGATTTGATGCGTATGACCAAAAGCAACATTGTGGGCAATTCCATCGAATATGTTGCGGGCAAGACATTCTGCGGCAATCTGTACCGCAGTGTGAAGGACCCCGACCTCGTTGGCTCGCTGTCCGGTCACGCCCACGGTTCCGCAGCCTTCACCCGCTATCGCGACA